>NZ_JALIFS010000004.1:0-276871 GCF_022868965.1 Blautia sp. NSJ-140
GACCGCTGGTGGACCGGTTGGCTTGCCAAAGCCATGGCCGGGTAGCCAAGTCCGGAAGGGATAAACGCTGAAGGCATCTAAGCGTGAAGCCCCCCTCAAGATGAGATATCCCATTCTTAGTGAAGTAAACCCCCTTGAAGACGACGAGGTAGATAGGGCAGAGGTGGAAGTGTGGTAACACATGGAGCTGACTGTTACTAATCGGGTGAGGGCTTGACCAAGAAACGCAGGTTAAGAATTGATTCAAGAAGTTTGATTAACGATCAACAAAGCATGTATGTAGTTTTTAAGGTACAAACCTTAATAAGTATTCCTCCTTAGCTCAGTCGGTAGAGCATGCGGCTGTTAACCGCAGTGTCGTTGGTTCGAGTCCAACAGGGGGAGCATGGTGCCATAGCCAAGTGGTAAGGCAAAGGTCTGCAACACCTCTATCCCCGGTTCAAATCCGGGTGGCACCTCTCAGAAAGCCCTGGAAGAATAAATTTCCAGGGCTTATTAATTGTTATTTGACAAAATAAAAGAGCTGACAGCAGAAGCAAAAAAGCTCGCTGATTCCATAAGAAAATAATCAAACTTAATACACATATTCAATAAAAAAAGCAGAACCCTGCACAACCAGGCAGAGTTTTGCTTTTTTGTCAATTATTGTGAAAATAGATCAATGAAGCAGGATCCGCAGAAGCTTTTTCTGGTTCAGCTGCCAGATCAGTTGCAGGATCCGCAGAAGGTTTCCGAAGATCCATTCGGTAAAGATAAAAGATCCCACCGAAGAAACCGGGAATCAGTCCGGCGTATCCACCGGCACATAAGATCACAGTCAGCTTCACCATCAGTTCTGTCTGAAGTTCCAGACAAACAAGTAATCCTGCAAGAATTCCGGCTGCACTCCATCCAGCTGTCAAAAGTGCAAGAAAAACAGCTGGCGCAGGGGCCTTTTTTTTATTTTGATCTAAGTGATTCCATAGTGTTTTATACATAATCCATTCCTCCTGTTTTGATGGAATTATACTTCTGCTGTTGTCAGCAACAGTCAGCCATAATATTGATTTCCTTTATCTGTATCTGTCTGTATTATAGAAAAGAAATGTAAAATACAAATGCGCAGGAATGAAAAATTTTTGTAAAATATAAGTAGAAATTGCATTTTGAATTAAGAACCGATATACTTATAAATATAGTTATTGATAATATTCGATCACAGCCGAAAACATTTTTCTATAGCTGTGATACGTGAGTGAGAGAATTAAAAGGGGGCAGATAAAAGCCCCCTGAAATCATATAGAGAGCAAAGAGGAGGGGTGGAAATGGAGCATACGGAAGATTATGTGAAGCTGGAGAATGTATCCAAAATATATGGCTCAAAAGAAGTGAAGATCATAGCAGTGGATGAGATCAGCTTCCGGATAAAAAAAGGAGAATTTGTGGTTGTGGTAGGACCCAGCGGTGCCGGAAAGACGACGGTGCTGAATATCCTGGGCGGAATGGATAAGGCCACATCCGGCAATGTCTGGATCGATGGAAAAAATATCGCAAAATATACAGACCGGCAGCTGACCGGATACCGGCGGAGGGATATTGGATTTGTATTCCAGTTTTATAATCTGGTGCCAAATCTGACTGCATTGGAGAATGTGGAGCTTGCTCTTCAGATCTGTAAGGATCCTCTGGATGCCAGGACAGTTCTGGAGGAAGTGGGTCTGAAGGAGAGACTGACTAATTTTCCGGCACAGTTATCCGGCGGTGAGCAGCAGAGAGTTTCCATAGCCAGAGCTCTGGCGAAGAATCCAAAGCTTCTGCTCTGTGATGAACCTACAGGAGCGTTGGATTATCAGACCGGCAAGGCAATCCTGAAGCTCCTTCAGGATACCAGCAGGGAACGGGGCATGACGGTTATTGTCATTACTCACAACTCTGCACTGACACCTATGGCCGACCGTGTGATCAAGATCAAAAACGGCAAGGTTTCCAGGATGACCGAAAATGCACATCCCACACCAGTGGAAGAGATTGAATGGTAGGTGACGGAATGAAAGCATTGCACAAAGATTTCTGGATGGAGATCCGGAAAAGCAAAGCACGTTTTATCTCGATCTTTCTGATCGTGGCACTGGGCGTTGCATTTTTTTCCGGGATCCAGGCGTCTTCTCCGGATATGAGATATTCCGGAGATGCCTATTATGAAGCAGCAAAGCTGATGGACCTGAAGATCCAGGGAACACTGGGACTGACTGAGCGTGATGTAAAAGCGGTATCAGACATTGACGGTGTGGAATTGGCTGAGGGCGGTTACTCTACGGATGTTATGAGTGGAGAGGACGATGCCAGGAAGGTTCTTCATCTGGAATCCATCAGCAGCAATTTTAATCTGCTCACAGCAGATGAAGGAAGGATACCGAAAAAAAGCGGCGAGATTTTTCTGGACAAGCCATTTGCAAAGAATCGGGGGTATAAAATCGGGGATACCATATCCGTCAGGGAGGATGGAGACAGTGAGCTTCTGAAAAAAACAACCTATACAGTTGTGGGAATCGGAAGCAGCCCTCTTTATATTTCGTTTAACAGAGGAAATACGACTCTTGGATCCGGTGAGGTCAGCGGCTTCGGATACATTCTTCCTGAGGATTTTGAACAGGAAGCTTTTACCCAGATCTATGTTATGGTTCATGAATCCGGGGATGTGATCAGCTATACCGATGCCTATGACAATCTTATCAGGAAAATACAGAAGCGTGTGGAAGGCATCGAAAAAGAACAGTGCAGACTGCGCTATGATGAGATCGTCGCAGAAGCCAATGAAAAACTGGATGATGCCAGAAAAGAGCTTGAGGACGGAAAGAAGGAATCAGAGGAAAAACTTAGCGACGCGAAGAAAAAGCTGGATGATGGGCAGAAGAAGTATGATGATGGAAAAAAAGAGTACGAAGATGGAAAACAGCAGCTCAGCGATGCAAAAAAAGAACTGACCGACGGAAAACAGCAGCTTGCTGACGGAAGAAAGCAGATCGAAGATGGATGGTCTCAGCTTAACAGCGCAAAACAGCAGGTGGAAGACGGTCTGTCCCAGTTAAATGCTGCCAGATCCCAGCTTGCCGACTCCGAAGCACAGATAAATGGGAAGCAGTCAGAGCTGACTGCCGGATATGAACAGCTGACTGCCGCAAAACAGCAGGTAAGTGACGGTGAGGCTCAGCTCCGGGAAGCGGAGAAAACCCTGGAAAGCAAACAGGCTGAGCTTGACAGTGGAAGAGAACAGCTGGAAACGGGAAAGAATACGATCAAAGAAACAAAGGCTGCTCTCACCAGTCAGAAAGAACAGTGTGAGGCAGGACTTGTACAGGTTTCCGAGGGCGAATCCCAGATCAGTTCCGTTGAAGAAGCCCTTTCCGGGCAGCAGGCACAGCTGGATGAACTGACCAGTCAGAAAGAGGCATTAAGCAGTCAGGCGGCGGAGCTGCAGGCGCAGTATGACGCCGGTGCGGAAGCAGGAAAAACTGAGGAAGAGCTGGCGGAGCTTTTCACACAGATTCAGACATTAAATGGTCAGATCAGTGCAATGGAAGAACAGATAAATGCCGGTCAGGCACAGATCGACGGGGCGCGGTCAGAGCTTACTGCAAAAAAATCAGAGCTGGCCCAGACAAGAGCTGAACTGGAGAGCAGCCTAGGTCAGATCAATGAGGGCTTCAGCCAGATCAAAGAACAGGAAGAAACACTTTCCGGGACAGAGGCACAGCTGAACAAAGGCCAGGAAGAACTGGATAAAGGGAAAAAAGAGCTGGAAACAAAGAAAGCAGAGCTTTCAGCGGCAAAAGAAGAAATTGCGGCAAACCAGGCAACTCTGGATGATGGCCAGAGTCAGCTGGATTCGGCCAGAGTCCAGCTCAGCTCCGGGAGGCAGCAGCTGGAGGAAAAACAGGCCCAGTTAAATGCCGGTCAGGCAGAAATCCAGGCCAACACAGAAAAGCTTACCAGCAGTCAGGCTGAACTGGATGCAAATGAACAGAAACTCCTGGACGGAGAAAAGGAAATCCAAGAAAACGAACAGAAATTAAAAGATGCAAAAAAAGATCTGGAGGACGCAAAAAAGAAGCTTTCCGATGGAAAGAAAGAATATCAGGATGGCAAAAAAGAGGCCGATGAAAAAATTGCGGAAGCCCAGCAGAAGATCGAGGATGCCCAGAAAGAGGTGGATGATATTGAAACACCGGAGTGGATCATCACAGATCGTAATGACCTTCCGGAATATTCGGATTTTGGTGATAACGCAGAGCGGCTGAAAAACATCGGAAAGGTTTTCCCGATGATATTCTTCCTTGTAGCGGCTCTGATCAGTCTTACCACGATGACACGAATGGTGGAGGAACAGCGAACCCAGATCGGAACCATGAAAGCGCTGGGCTACGGAAAAGCATCCATTGCATCCAAGTATCTCAGCTACGCATTTCTGGCTACAGCAGGCGGAAGCGTTGCAGGAGTACTTTTCGGAGAAAAGATTCTTCCGTATATCATTATCCAGGCCTATGGGATCATGTACTGGAATATTGGCGATCACATGCAACTGGATTATGAGTTACAATATGCACTGATCGCTTCCGGAGCAGCGGTGATCTGTACTATGGGCGCTACACTGTTTTCCTGTGCAAGAACCCTGGCAGAAACACCGGCATCTCTGATGCGTCCGCCTGCACCGAAAGAGGGAAAACGGATCCTTATTGAACGGATCAGCTTTATCTGGAAGCATCTGAGCTTTTCCTGGAAATCGTCCATGCGAAACCTTTTCCGTTATAAAAAACGTCTTTTTATGACCATTTTCGGAATTGCAGGAAGCATGGGACTGATGCTTGTAGGATTCGGACTTTATGACTCCATTATGGATATTGCGATTCTTCAGTATGATCAGATCCAGCATTACGATGCCATGGTGATCAATGATGAGGATGCCACAGACAGCCAGGAAAAGGATCTTCTGAAATTCCTGGACAAAAACAGCGAGATCGATCACTATACCCGTGTGCAACTCACCAAGATGACGGCACCAAAAGAAAAGGGAAGTGTCAGTATCTATGTGTATGTTCCGGAAAATACGGAAAATTTTAAAGAGGATGTAACGTTACGTGACAGAAAGTCCCACGAGCAGTATGAGCTTACCGACGACGGAGCCGTGATCTGTGAAAAAACAGCTTCACTTATCGGTGTGAAAACAGGAGACGAGATCACCCTGGAGAAAGATAACAGAAAGTATAAAGTAAAGATCACTGCTGTCACAGAGAACTATATGGGACACTACGTTTACATGACCCCATCCTGCTATGAAAAAACATTCGAAGAGAAACCGGAGTATTCAAGTACAGTATATACTATGAAAGAGGATGCAGAGAGTGATCTGGAAACTCTTGGAAATGCGATCCTGAAATATCCGGCGGCTTTAAGTATCAGCTATACAAGCAGCACGGCAGGTCAGGTAGAGCGAATGCTGGGATCCCTCGGAGCGGTGATCTGGGTCCTGATCATTTCGGCCGGAATGCTGGCATTTGTGGTACTGTATAATCTGAACAACATCAATATCACAGAGCGTCAGAGAGAGCTTGCAACATTGAAGGTCCTGGGATTTTATGATGGCGAGGTTTCCCAGTATGTATTCCGGGAAAATATCCTGCTGTCCTTCATAGGAATCCTGGCAGGCGCAGTGTTCGGAATCTTCCTCCATCGGTATGTGATCACAACCGTTGAGGTAGATGCGGTGATGTTCGGAAGAAATATCAAGCCAATAAGCTTTGTTTACAGTGGAATCATTACCTTCGGATTCTCCATGTTTGTAAATATGGTGATGCATTTTAAGCTGAAAAAGATCAATATGGTAGAGTCACTGAAAAGCGTAGAATAAAATAATAAAAAATAGTAGAATTTTTCTCTCTGCCGCAAGATGATTTTAGGTCGGTTGAGGGATTAGAAAACGCCGGAAACCCGCATAAACTCTATGTTTTTGCGGGTTCTCGGCGTTTCTTTTATCGCCTGTATTAGTGGTGCTTTTTCGGTAAATGGTGCCCAAATGGTGCCCAAATCCCACGCGGGGCTATAAAACGATATAAGAAGCGGTAAAGAGATACAGCGGTTAAAGCTCTAAATCGCTGCTCTTTTTCTTTGCCGCGCTCTTTGCTTTCTTCGGCTCGGCTTTCTCTGCCTTTGCCGGGTCAGCCTGTTTGACCGCCCCATGATAAGCGTCTAAGACTTCTTTCTTGCGTTCAAGCCGCACGTCCACATAACGGGCGGTAACAGCTTCAAAGTTCATAGACAGTCCAAGCGATACGCCGATACCCGCAAGCGTATAATTTATCCAGTGCTGTAAGCATGATAATAGGCACGTTGGATTTTTGCCGGATAACCTCGCAAACACCGTAACCGTCTATTTTGGGAAGCATAATATCAAGCAGTACCAAGTCGAAAGTCTGTTCAGAATATTTTGCAAGGGCTTCCACACCGTCAGCAGCCAGTACAACGCTGTGTCCGGCTTCTTGTATAAAATCATGCAATAGTGCCTGTATGGATATATCGTCCTCAACAATCAAGATTTTACTCATGGCGCACCTCCTAACTGTAAATTGTAACAGGGTAATTTGAATCTATTGTGTAGATTTGATTTTTTTGTATCTTTTATCTTTTGGTTTCTGTGCGTCTTTTGGTATCAACCACATATAGCCGATTTTTGAAATGCCCGGTATTCGATTGTCCTCGCAAAGTTTCTGTACTCGTCTTTCTGAAATGCCCCATTTTTTCGCTGCTTCGGGGCAAGACATATATTCCATAATTCGCCCGTCCTTTCTTCAAACTCTATCATTATAATTATATACGGGTAGCCGTATAATAGCAAGTGCCAAAATATGAATTATTTTGGCTAATTATAAGAACTGTGTAGACATATCTAAACAAAGAAAGGAACAGTAAAATGTAGTTGGGTGAATTATTATGGCAAAAAGACCAGTACCTTTATATGACTTTGCAGCTTTCGGGCAAGCCATAAAAGCAGCGCGAACAGGCAGAAATGAAAGCCGCAAGAAAGTAAGCGACGAAATGAACATTTCCCCTCGCTACCTTGCGAATATTGAAAACAAAGGGCAACAGCCAAGCCTGCAAATCTTTTATGAGCTTGTAACCCGTTATGATATATCCGTAGACCAATTCTTTTTCCCGGATAAGGCAGCGGAAAAATCGACGCAAAGGCGGCAGCTTGATACACTGCTTGACGGCATGAGCGATAAGGGAATACGGATTGTTACCGCGACGGCGAAAGAAATTGCAGAAGTCGAAAACGAAAACTAAATAGGCTTTAGGAAGCGTTGTAATCTTTTTGAGATTGCAGCGTTTTTCTTTTGTGTAAGTTTGGCAAAACGGGGCTTTCCGTTGTAGTAGGGATTAAGAAAAAACTTTCGTAGCAAGCATAGGAAGCGGGTACCCACTTCCGTATTTTCGCCCTCCTGCGCTGCGGCACGTCGGTTGAAAATGGCTTGTTGGGAAGTGTCCCAAACCCTCGGAATGCCTTTCCGGTATTTCTTCGCGTTCTTGCCTTTCATGTAAACGGCAAGCCGGATAATGACCGCCCCCGCAACGCCGATAAGCAGATCGGCGGGGTGCAGGCTTGGCGCGATACTGGAAAAGGCAGCGGCAAAGCCCGTCCCAAGCTGCAAGAGCTTTTCGCTTGCGTCTGCGCCGGGGGTAAGGCGTATTGCTGCGCCTATCTTGTCAAACAGATAGACAAAGAGCAGATAGGGCAGGTTGAGGATAAGCAGCTTTTTGACTTCCTGCTTCATAGCGATACCTCCCTGTCCTTGTTCTTCACTTTATCCCGCTGCGCGTTCAAGCCCGCCGCCTTTTCTTTCAGAGAGGAAAGCAGCTTGCGGATAGAGGGCTTTTTCTCCTGCGTCAGCTTCTTTGCGGAAAATTCCTTAAAAGCTGCGGTCAGCACGTCAGCGTCGCGCCCTTTGAAAAACACAAGGTAGCGGGGCGGGCTTTCCGTCGTGTCCTTTTTCAGCGCAAAGTCGATACCGTACTTTTTCGCCGTACTCTCAAAGGCTTTGATATTGCCCTCGGTAATCTCAATGTTGGAAACGCCCGCGTTCTGCTTCATAAGCTGCTTCAAAGTCTGTTTGCCCTGCGGCGTTTTGTCTTTCTGCTTCTTCATCTGTGCAAGCAGCGTTTTCATAGCCTTTTGAAGCGTCTGCGCGGTCAGTTTCCCGGTCTTGATGTAAAGGGCTATGGTCTTTTCGTTGATTTCATCTTGCATTTACCGTCCTCCTTTCGCGGTAGTCTGATAATGTTAGGGTGGTACGCCGCTGCGGTAGCCGCCCATAGGCTTTAGATACGGACGCGCAAGCCGTTCAAATCCTCGGCGCGGATACCCACAAGGTACCATTCCTGCGCCGCGCTCATTTCAATACGGGTCGGCTTCCATTTGCCGCCTGTGAATACGTCGAAACACTCCCCGCAATGCAAGCCGCCGTAATAGTCGGCAATGTCAAAGCGAATGTCGTAGCGGTCGGTCTGTTCGTCAAAAATCAAAGCTCCTGTTTTCTGTGCCATGTGGTAATCCTCCTTTAGATTTTGCCTGTCGCCATATCGTGTGCGACAAGGGCGGTATAGTAGCTGTCAATGGTATTCGGCGCATTGAACAGCACCGCTTTAAGGTACTGTTTAATGTTGCGGATTTTGGTGGTATTCTCTTTCATGCAGTCAAAGACAAATTCAATGTGGCTGCTGTTGAGCTTCATAAACTTTGCCTTGACAAGCTCTGCCGGGTAATCGTCCCCGGCGATACGGATTGTCTTTCTCTTGCTGCATACCGTTTCAAGGATAATCGAAACAATTTCGTCTAAGCGGTCCTTGTCTACCTGCCCGTAGCGTACAAAATGGTCGTACTCGATATTGTCCTTGATGATTTCCTCATAAACGCTGTATGCGTCTGTCGCTTCCTTTCGTTTCCGTTCCGGCGGCGTAGCCGCTTCCCCGTCGTAAGGCAAGGGATTTAGGGAATGGATAGGAATGGAATCGGTACTTGATAAATCCGTATTTGATTTTTCTTTTTTTGGTAAGTCAGTCTTTTGTATATCTTTATTTAATTGCGTTGGATTTTCCAACGTAGGTTTTTCCTGCGTAGGTTTTTCCAACGTTGGATTATCCAATGTTGGATTTTCCAATGTAGGTAAATCCGATACAGGCGGGGTCTGCGGCTGCTCAAAAATCACATAATCTGCGCCGCGCAAGCGTCCTTTCTCGTCGCGTTCCCTTGAACGCACGATATACCCGGCGCGTTCCAGTTCCTTAACGGCTTCCCGGATAGCGTCGATTTTCTCCCGGTTGATAAAGGACAGCCCCGCAAGGGTGTAGTCCCAATCCTCTGGCAAGGACAGCATTTGCGATAACAGCCCTTTTGCCTTTAGGGATAGCTCCTTATTGCGTAAGTGGTGGTTGCTCATAACCGTATAGCCCTTGTTGCGCTCCACTCTGAAAACTGCCATAGCTTCATCACTCCTTTGCTGCATACCTGTTACGCAATAGAAACGCGATTTTGAGGGTTTAGGTATCAATCCCTTATCCGCTGAAAACCGCGTCCGCAAAGCCGCGTAAATCAAGGGCTTTTTCATGCCTACTGCGTAACAAAAGGCATGAAAAAAGCGGCGTTCCTGTTCTTCCTTGTGGGAAGTGAGAAACGCCGCCTGTGCGGTGCGTTATTCTGCTTCTTCGGCTATGAGGTCTTGTATGACTTCGCCAAAGTCTGCCGTAAAGGAAAAAATGAAGTATTCCAAAACGGCGGGGTCTGCGTCCATAGGCTCGGCTTCCTCGGAAAAGGGCAAGCCCATAAGCCCATAGAGCATTTTTATGATTTTGAACAGCTTCCCCCGGTCGGCGGGGGTGTTCATGGTAACAAGTACGTCGGTCAAGCGGTTTACGGTTTCCATGTCGCCGCCTGTCGTTACCCATACCATTTCTGCGAATGGCTGCGTGATTGCTCCGGTTACAAGGTTTACCTTATCCTTGCTGATTTCGCCGGACGGGAGTATAATACCCTTGTCTAAAAGTACGTTTTTCATGTCGTCCTCCTATAATTTGTGGTGCCAAAATGGTGCCCGGTCTTACAAAATCATCTTATACGGAGATATGGCAAGATAAATGACGATATGCAGAAAACCTTGATTTTAAGCCATTTTCACAAGGTTTTATAAACACTTGCGCGGGCTTATAAGAAGATTTCCGTCTATCAAATCAATAAAAAATAAGAAAGCGAAAAATTAATTACCGGAGAGGTAAAAGGATAAGGAGACGAGCATGAAAAAAGTATTATACGAGGAATTACTTCCGGAAGAATGTGTACAGAGGATAAAGGAGATGCCGGTTGCCTATCTGCCACTTGGCACACTGGAATGGCATGGGCCGCATATGCCTCTTGGAGCTGATGGAATCCAGTCAAAAGAACTGTTTGTCCGGGTGGCAGAAAAGGTCGGCGGTGTTGTGCTTCCGATGCTGTTCATGGGACCTGACCGTTTATTTGATGATCGTGGAACTGTATTTTATGGAATGGATATCAATACAGAGGGTGCATTGAATACCTATTATGCCCAACAGATGAAAGGCAGTGCCTACTGGATGGAAAAGGGACTGTTTCAGGATCTGCTGCGCAGTATTTTTGCTCAGCTTTCCAGAGCAGGAGTCCGTATCGTTGTGGGACATGGACACGGTCCGTCGACAAATGTATTTCAGGAAATGAAGGAAGAGGCAGAAGAAAAATACGGACTGTGCATTATGACAGCATGGACCTATGCGGATGATGAGAGACTGAAATATCAGAATGATCATGCCGGAGCAAATGAGACCTCTATTGTAATGGCTGTTCGGCCGGAGCTGGTTGACTTTGGACAGGTAAAAGAAGATGAGAGTAATCTGATCGGTATTGCAGGACGTCATCCGGTCAGAGAATCATCGGAAGCATTCGGAAATGAAATTCTGGAATATACAATGAAAACACTGATCTCAGGCATTGAAAAGGAGTACAAAACAATAAAAGAAAGATAGATACCTGTCTTGACAAAAAAAGAAAATTTCATTATAGTAGGAACATGGCAAAGGCGTTGAATAAGAGGAGTATGCAGATCTACGCTGACAGAGAGAAATGCACAGACGCAAGAGAAGCGCAGGCTGAAAGGCATTTTCAGATGGAAGACTGCAGAAGGTAGCTTAGGAGCCGGGAAACTGAAAGCAGAAATGCAGAACAGATGCTGCTGTGTAGGTTTTCACGTACCCCGCGTTAAGGGACAAGAGATAGACGGGAATAACAGATGTTTTTTCCGGATAATGAAGGTGGTACCGCGAGAATGATCGCCCTTCGCACATTAGTTATTGGCTTTTGTGTGGAGGGCGTGTTTTTTTCTTGCAGAAAACAGGAGCATTTTAAGGTTCCTATAATCAGAAAGATTCAGGAGGAAAACATGAGCAAAGAACTTGCAAAGACTTATGATCCTAAGGGCATTGAGGATCGTCTGTACAAAAAATGGATGGATAACGGATACTTCCATGCAAAAGTTAATCCGGACAAAAAACCTTTTACAATTGTAATGCCGCCGCCCAATGTAACCGGACAGCTGCATATGGGACATGCACTGGATGAGACCATGCAGGATATCCTGATCCGTTTCAAAAGAATGCAGGGCTATGAGGCACTCTGGCAGCCGGGAACTGACCATGCAGCCATTGCTACAGAGGTTAAGGTAACAGAGAAGCTTCGTAAGGAAGGGATTGATAAGAACGAGATCGGCCGTGACGAATTTATGAAACATGCCTGGGCATGGAAAGAGGAGTACGGCGGAAAGATCATCAATCAGCTGAAAAAGCTGGGAGCATCTGCAGACTGGGAGCGTGAGCGCTTTACCATGGATGAGGGCTGTTCCAAGGCTGTTCAGGAAGTATTTATCCGTCTTTATGAGAAAGGATATATCTACAAAGGCTCCAGAATCATCAACTGGTGTCCTGTGTGCCAGACCTCTATTTCTGATGCAGAGGTTGTGCATGAGGACCAGGACGGATTTTTCTGGCACATCAATTATCCCATCGTAGGTGAGGAGGGCCGTTTCGTTGAGATCGCGACCACTCGTCCGGAGACACTTCTCGGCGATACAGCAGTTGCTGTAAACCCGGAGGATGAAAGATATAAAGACCTTGTAGGAAAGATGCTGAAGCTTCCTCTTACAGACAGAGAGATCCCGGTTATTGCCGATGAGTATGTTGACAAGGAATTCGGAACAGGCTGCGTTAAGATCACACCGGCACACGACCCCAACGACTTTGAGGTTGGACGCCGTCATGATCTTGAGGAGATCAACATCTTAAATGATGATGCCACCATCAACAGCCTTGGCGGAAAATATGCAGGTATGGACCGCTACGAGGCACGTAAGGCCATGGTAGAAGACCTGAAGGAGCAGGGACTTCTTGTAAAAGTCGTTCCGCACAGCCACAGTGTTGGTACTCATGACCGATGCGGTACAACGGTAGAGCCGATGATCAAACCACAGTGGTTTGTAAAAATGGACGAAATGGCAAAAGCTGCTATCAAGACTCTGGACGAAGGAAACCTTCAGTTTGTTCCGGCACGTTTTGACAAGACTTACCTGCACTGGCTGGAGAATATCCGTGACTGGTGTATTTCCCGTCAGCTCTGGTGGGGACACAGAATTCCGGCTTATTACTGCGATGAATGCGGTGAGATGGTTGTTGCAAGAGAAATGCCTGAGAAATGCCCGAAATGCGGATGCACACATATGCATCAGGATGAGGACACTCTGGATACCTGGTTCAGTTCCGCACTTTGGCCGTTTTCCACACTTGGATGGCCGGACAAGACACCGGAGCTTGAGTACTTCTATCCTACAGATGTTTTGGTAACCGGATATGATATCATCTTCTTCTGGGTTATCCGTATGGTATTCTCCGCACTGGAGCAGACCGGTGAGACACCGTTCCACCATGTTCTGATCCACGGACTGGTACGTGATTCCCAGGGACGTAAGATGAGTAAATCTCTTGGAAACGGTATCGATCCGCTGGAAGTTATCGACAAATACGGCGCAGATGCCCTTCGTCTTACACTGATGACAGGTAACGCACCTGGAAATGATATGCGTTTCTACTGGGAGCGTGTAGAATCCAGCCGTAACTTTGCAAATAAGATCTGGAATGCTTCCCGTTTCATTATGATGAACCTGGAGGGCAAGACAGTAACAGAGCCGGGAGACCTGAACGCATTGTGCAACGAGGATAAATGGATCCTTTCCAGACTGAACACAGTGATCCGTGATGTTACTGAGAATATGGATAAATATGAGCTTGGAATTGCCGTACAGAAGGTCTATGATTTCCTGTGGGATGAGCTCTGTGACTGGTATATCGAGATGGCAAAGGTAAGACTGTGGAAGGCAGAGGAAAACCCGGCAGCAGCAAACGATGCACTGTGGACACTTCGCACTGCGCTGACACAGGGACTGAAGCTTCTTCATCCGTTCATGCCATTTATCACAGAGGAGATCTACTGCACACTGCTTCCGGATGAAGAGTCCATCATGATCTCTGACTGGCCGGTATACAGAGACGAGATGAATTTTGCAGATGCTGAGAAAGCAGTTTCAAGCTTCCAGGAGGTTGTACGTGGAATCCGTAATACCAGAAACGAGATGAACGTACCGCAGAACAGAAAGACCAATATCTACATCGTAGGCAAAGATGCAGAGTGCTGTGCCCATTTTGAGTCCTGCAAGAAGTCCTTTACAAACCTTGCGTTTGCAAAAGAGATCCACGTACAGCAGGATAAGAACGGAATCGGTGAGGATGCGGTATCCATCGTTGTGGCAGACGGTGTAGTATATCTGCCGCTGGAGGATCTGATCGACCGTGAAAAGGAGATCGAACGTCTCACAAAAGAGCAGGAGCGTCTCACAAAAGAGATCGCACGCTGCGAGGGAATGCTGAACAATCCGAATTTTGTGAACAAGGCACCAGCATCCAAGGTAGAGGCAGAGAAGGAGAAACTTGAGAAATACAAAGAGATGAAAGAGAAAGTGAACCTGCAGTTAACACAGATGGTGAAATAACGAAGGAGTGTTTTAATGAAGTGGTGTAACTTTTTCAATAAGATTTCGCTGATACTTCAGGCTCTGGGCTGTGCAGTCCTGTACTTTGTGATCGAGGCCATATGCAGGCACTCGTTCACAGAGGCGTGGACCTACATGACCACAAGGCCACTTGTATTTGCTTATAATGCGGCGTTTATCTTTACGACGATGCTGATTGTTTATCTCTTCCGAAAGAGAATTTTCTGGCGTATATTTGTGGGCAGCTTATGGCTGTTTCTGGGAATAGTAAACGGTGTGCTTCTTCTCAACCGTGTCACACCGTTTACAGGACCGGATGTGAAGAATCTGACAGATGGACTCAGTATTGCAAAAAAATATCTGACCTGTACCCAGATGACCATAGGTGCAGTTCTTCTGGGGATTGCAGTTCTGATTCTTCTGATCATCCTGATAAGATCGCCGAAGTACAGAGGCAAGCTGAAATATAAGGTAAATATTCCGCTGGTCCTGGTCGGGGTTCTTGCATTTGGAGGAATCACACAGCTTGCTCTGGAAAAAAGAGTTCTTTCCAATTATTTTGGAAACATTGCCATAGCTTATGAGGATTACGGATATCCCTACTGTCTGGCAACGACGATCTTTAATACCGGAATCAGTGCTCCGAGAGACTATTCCGAGAGTGAGATCAAAAGGATCGAGAAGTCGGAAGAAAATCTTCCGGAAACGAAAGAAGGCAGTCATCCGAATATTCTGTTTTTGCAGCTGGAGTCCTTTTTTGATCCTACGCTGGTAAATTATCTGGAACTGTCAGAAGATCCTATTCCGAATTTCAGAAAGCTGATGAAGGAGTATTCCTCCGGATATTATAAGGTACCTTCCGTAGGAGCCGGAACCGCAAATACCGAGTTTGAGTCCATTACCGGAATGAGCCTTCATTATTTTGGACCAGGAGAGTATCCTTACAAGAGTATCCTTAAGGAAACTACCTGTGAGAGCGCACCGTATGTTCTGAAGAATCTGGGCTATACTGCTCATGCAGTACATAACAATGAGGCGAATTTCTACGGAAGAAGAAGCATTTTTCCGAATCTGGGATTTGATACCTTCACTTCGGCAGAGTACATGAAGGATGAAAACCAGAAGAACCCGTTGGGCTGGACAAAGGACAGTGTCCTCACCGATGAGATCGTCAAGTGTCTGGATTCCACAGAAGGACCTGATTATGTATATACTATTTCCGTGCAGGGACATGGAGATTATCCTTCAGAACCGGTACTGGAAAATCCGGAGATCACAGTTTCCGGGGCACCTACTGACGAGCTGAACAATAAGTGGGAGTATTATGTAAATCAGATCCACGAGATGGATAATTTTGTCAAGGAGCTTACTGATAAGCTGGAAGATTATCCGGAGGATGTGGTGCTTGTCATGTATGGTGATCACCTTCCAACCATGGGACTGACCGTGGAGGATGTGGAGAATAAATATCTGTTCCAGACAGAGTATGTGATGTGGGATAATTTCGGACTTAAGAAAAAGAAAGAAAATCTTGCGGCATACCAGATGGCAGCAGAGGTTATGGATCGTGTAGGAATCCATGAGGGAAATGTTTTCAAGTATCACCAGGCAAGAAGAAACACCAAAAATTATCAGGTGGATCTGGAGACCCTGCAGTACGATCTTCTCTACGGAAAACAGTATACATATGACGGAGAGAATCCTTTTGAGCGGACAAAGATGCGTATGGGAATCTATGATACCACACTGGATTCGATTCAGGTTGTGTCTGAGATGGATCACACCTATTATATCCAGGGAACAAACTTTACGCCATCCAGCCAGGTCAAGATCAACGGAGAATGGTACGATACGGTTTACGTGAATCCTACCAAGCTGATCATTACCGGAAAGGAACTGGATGATTTTGACCGGCTCTCGGTAGTGCAGCGAAGCAACAGTTCCACCAGAAAGGCCATGACAAAGAGCCATGACCGGGCAGTTTATGCACTGCTTGCTGACAGCAAGTGGAAGCTTGACAGTGAAAAGAGCAGTTCTGATACAGGGCTAACGGAGGAAACGGATATAGCGTTAGAAACGGGATCCACAGAAGATTCCGGTGAAGAAAACAGTACAGACAACCAGTAAATGGCATAGAAAAAATACTCCGATACAAAAAATGTCGGATAAAATATTACGATTAGGACTGGACATCTTCCACCACTATTATATAATGGTATCGTAACGAACAGGAGGGGAGAAGCTTTTCTCCCCAAAAGTTCTTTACGAATACATTATAGATAAGTGATGGTTTTTTTTATGAATTACGAAGAAGCAGTTGCGTATATTGAAGATATACCGAGATTTACTACTAAGAACAGCCTGGACCATACCAGAGAATGCTTAAGAAGACTTGGAGATCCGCAGGAGAAATTCCGTGTGATCCATGTGGCAGGAACCAACGGAAAGGGAAGTACCTGTGCTTTTATCACATCGGTCCTTCGGGAAGCAGGATATTCCTGCGGACTTTTTACATCTCCTCATCTGGTGGAGATCAACGAGCGTTTTCAGATCAACGAGGAAGTGATCGATGACGATACCTTCCTTCGTGCTTTTGAAAAAGTTAAAAAGCTTTCCGATGAGCTGGTTGCGGAGGGAAGCTATCATCCCACCTATTTCGAGACACTCCTTCTGATGGGAATGGTGATCTTTGCAGAAGCCGGCGTGGATTATGTAACACTGGAGACCGGTCTTGGCGGACGTCTGGATGCAACCACTGCTGTGGAGAATCCGGCAGCCTGTGTGATCACATCCATCAGCCTCGATCATATGCAGTATCTTGGAAATACAGTTTCCGAGATCGCAGGAGAGAAGGCAGGGATCATGGTGCCGGGTGTTCCGGTGATCTACGATGGAAATGATTCGGATGCGGCCGGAGTGATGCGTGAGCATGCAGAGAAGCTGGGATGTCCATATTATGAGCTGAAACGGGAGGATACAGAAATCCATAAGATCACAAAGGACGGAATCAGGTTTTCTCTTAAGGACGAGACATATGGCGATACCGTATTTGATATACCGTTTATCGCTCGTTATCAGGTTATGAATGCAGCTCTTGCGGTGAAAACCATTCAGGTACTGGAAGATCAGATCCCGGTATCTCTGGAGGCGCTGAAGGCCGGTATGGCAAAAACACGCTGGCAGGGAAGGATGGAAACGGTTCTTCCGGGTGTGATCGTGGATGGCGCACATAACGAAGACGGTGTCGAGAAGTTTGTAGAGACAGCAGAACATTTCCAGAAGGAATTTCCTCTGACTCTGCTGTTTTCCGCAGTGGATGACAAGGACTATACGGATATGATCCGCACGATCTGTACCAGGATCCGTTTCCGACATGTGATCGTCACACAGGTAGGCGGATATCGTAAAGTTCCGGTAGAAGAGCTTGCGGAGATCTTCCGTGAAGACGGAGTACCGGAAGTGGAAGCAATAGAGGATGTTCCAGCAGCTTTTGAACGGGCAGTAAAGGAAAAAGGCGAGGATGGAATGCTGTTCTGTGTAGGATCCCTTTATCTGGTCGGTGAGATCAAGGCTGTGATCAGGAGGAAAAAATTATGATCGATTACGAAGAGGAACTGAAGAAATTTGAACCATGTCTGGATGTGGCAGATGTAGAAGGTGCCATTTATGACCGGGAGATCACAGATATCATGGATGTACTCCAGGAGATGCTGCGTGAGGTCAAGAGCAACAGACGTGTAAGATAAGGAGAAGTGAATGAACTGCATAAACTGTGGAGCGTTCCTGACAGATACAGATCTGGATTATTGTCCGCACTGTGGAGCCAATGTACTGATTCAGAAGAAGGTGGATTACCTTTCCAAGCTTTATTATAACCAGGGGCTGGAAAAAGCCAGCATCCGGGATCTGTCCGGGGCGATCAGCTGTCTGAAGCAGAGTCTTGCCTATGACAAACGGAATATCCGTGCAAGAAATCTTCTTGGTCTTGTATATTTTGAGACCGGTGAGGTGGTTGCCGCACTGAGTGAGTGGGTCATTAGCAAGAATATCCAGAAGAACCGAAATCTGGCTTCAGAATATATTGCCAGGCTTCAGGCAAACCAGAACAAACTGGAAACGATCAACGAAAGCATCAAGAAATATAACAATGCCCTCGCCATGTGCAGGGAAGGCCATGAGGATATGGCGGCCATCCGCCTGAAAAAGATCCTGTCCCAGAATCCCAAGCTGATCAAGGGGTATCATCTTCTTGCTCTGATCCAGATGAAGAATCAGGAGTGGAATAAGGCAAGAAGAACCCTGAAAAAAGCAGCCAGGATCGACAAGACCAATACCACCACACTTCGTTTCCTGCGTGAAGTTGACGAGCAGACGGGTGTTACCACAAAGATGGAAAAACGGCGTAAGGGCTTGTTTGGAAATGAAAAAAATGAGAATGATAATATTTCAGGAGAAATCGTTGTAAGGCCGTCGTCTTATAAAGAAAGATCAAAGATATCACTTTTCTTTACCACGGTACTTGGATTTGCGGCAGGAGCGGCAGCATTCTGGCTCCTTGTACTGCCGGCTGTGAAACAGGATATTTACAGGCAGGCCAATCAGCAGATCATACAGTACAGTGATTCTCTTTCCAGCCAGAGCGTGGAGCTTACCAAAGCTCAGGGAGAAGCTGCCCAGTCCAGTGATACGGCAGATGCAGTTGCCAGACAGGCAGAGGAAGAGCAGAAACGCAGTCAGAGCTATGAGGCTTTGTTTAATGCATATACTGCCATGCAGCAGGATGATCTGGATACAGCGGCGCTGGAACTCCAGAAGGTATATGTGGATACACTGTCAGATTCTGCAAAGGGAATCTATAATACTATCAGCGGAAAGACCGGTGTAAGCGGGACCGAGAGCGGATCTTCTGACGGAACGTCCGGTGATGACAGCAGCACAGATGGAACAGCTGGAGTTGATGCCGCAGCTTCGGATGGAGAAGATACACAGAGCTCTGACGGAGATACCGGAGAAGACAGCAGCTACAGTGACGGAGGATATGGGGATTCCTCTTACGATGGAGGCTATACAGAATAAAAAAGATCATAACTCATACAGAGGAGAAACCTCGGATAAGGGGAATGTGCGTTGGCACATTCCTCTTTTTTTACCCTTTGGTCATTAAAAATGGAATAAAAAATCAAAAATGGGGGAATGATAGAATGACATCAGGTTTTGAAAAATCCGGAACCGTGCTGACTGTACATCTTCCGGCGGAACTGGATCATCCGGCTTCTGATGAGATTCGGAGAGACTCAGACCGTATTATTGGACATAACTATATAAAAAATATGATTTTTGATTTCTCAGAGACCGTTTTTATGGACAGCTCCGGGATCGGTCTGCTGATGGGGAGGTACCGGGCACTTGGCATGAGGGGGAAATGTGTGCAGGTTATCAATGTGAACAGTCATATTGCAAAGCTTCTGCGGTTATCCGGAGTGGGAAAATATATTGAAATCTGTGGAATTGAAAAATCGGCAGGTGAACAGGAGGGTGTTTATGATGGAAAACACAAATGAAATGACGATCATTTTTGACAGCAGACCGGTAAATGAAGCACTGGCAAGAGTTGCTGTGGCTTCATTCTGTACACAGCTGAATCCTACGCTGGAGGAAATTTCGGATCTGAAGACCGCAGTATCGGAGGCAGTGACCAATTGTATCATACACGGGTATGAAGGGGAGATACATAAGATCCGGGTAGAATGTCGTCTCCGGGGGCAGGAACTTCAGGTAGATGTGACAGATCACGGAGCCGGGATCCCGGATATCAAAAAAGCCATGGAGCCTCTGTTTACCACAAAGGCGGATAAAGACCGCTCCGGTATGGGGTTTACATTCATGGAGGCGTTTATGGATGAGCTTCAGGTGGAATCGGAGGTTGGCCGTGGAACTACAGTGCACATGAAAAAGATCATCAGGAGGTAACTATGGATCGTACTCTTGTCCTCATCGGGCGTGCACACCAGGGGGATAAAGCGGCAAGAGATCTTTTGTTTGAGGAAAATACAGGACTGATATACAGTGTGGCAAAGCGTTTTCTGGGACGTGGAGTGGAGATGGAGGATCTGTTCCAGATCGGCAGCATCGGACTTCTGAAAGCAGTGGATAAGTTTGACATGTCCTATGATGTGAAATTTTCTACCTATGCAGTTCCCATGATCATCGGAGAGATCAAACGTTATCTCAGGGACGACGGGATACTGAAGGTAAGCCGTTCTCTGAAGGAAAATCACTACAGGATCTATCAGGTGAGAGAAGCACTGACGCGCCGGCTGGAGCGGGAACCTACGACGGGGGAAATGGCAGCGGAAATGGGAATTTCCATAGAAGAACTGGTAATGACTATGGAATCCGGTGCAGAGGTGGAATCTCTTCACAAAACGATCTATCAGGGTGAGGGAACGGAGATTTCTCTGATGGACAAGCTCCCGGAAAAAGAAAATCGGCAGGAAAAAGCACTGGACAGGATTTTTCTGGAAGAGATACTGGGAACTCTGGAGGCAAAGGAACGGAGGCTGATCTATATGCGGTATTTTCAGAACATGACCCAGATGGAGATTGCTCATGAGCTTGGCGTATCCCAGGTACAGGTATCCAGAATGGAAAAGAGGATCCTGCGCAGTCTGCAGGAATCCGCAGAGAAAAAATAAAGGGGAGCCATGAGAAATGCTGCTGTTTTCTCATGGCTCCTTTTTGTGGGCAGCAGATTTAGTCAGACTGCTGCTTTTTTATGAAAAAGTACATTTTTGTATTTGGAAAGTGCTCCAAGAAGGATCATACCGATCACACCGGCAGAGATAAATTCGCCGGCTCCTACTGTGAGCATCATAAATGGGATAGGAAGGTTAATGCCATATCCGTAACGAAGCACAAGAGGAACGATCACAATGTTGGAAACGATCGGCGGGATCGGGGCTGTCCATTTGCCTGTACTGCGAAGCTTGTAGGTAAAGAATGCACCGATAAGTGTGGCAATGCTTCCGAAAATGATGTCAACCGGAATCGCACCGCCAAGAAGATTGGCGATGATACATCCCACGAACAGTCCCGGGATGGCAGCCGGTGTGAAGAACGGAAGCACAGTCAGTGCCTCGGAAAACCGGATCTGAACTTCACCGAAGCTAAGTGGCGCGAATACCAGTGTCAGGACAACATATACAGCTGCTATGGCAGCTCCCTGTACCAGAAAATGAGTACCTTTGTTTTTCATGTTTTTTATTCTCCTTTAGTTTTGTTTTACGAGTGGAAGGTCACGAACACTCGGCACATTTATAGGCGGTGACCGCCGTGTAAGCCCTGTACGACCTTGGTTTTTGCGGGCTTTTGCAGCGGAATTGAGTATAGCATAAGGGGCGTGGAAATGCAAGGTACGATCCTGACTATTTGATAACCCTGGCCTGTGTGGACAGACCCTGGCTCTGAAACAGCTTTTTGTAAGAGGAAAGCCTGCTTGCCGGAACTTTTACGGTCAGTTTTTTGTAATTATTCTGACCTGCTCTTGTGAAGATATATTTACCTGAGCTTTTGGAAGTAAGACGTCCTGTCTGTATGGTGACAGAGGTAAGGGCCTTACAGTCCCAGAAAGCTTTCGTGCCGATCACAGAAACTCGGGAACCGATTTTTACAGTACGAAGACTTGTGCATCCCTGGAAGGCTCCGGCACCTATGCTTGTGATATTTCCTGAAATCGTTACCTGTTTCAGGTTTTTACAGTTTTTGAAGGCATTGGCTGCAATGGCTGTGACTTTGTAGGTTTTTCCGTTAGCTTTGACAGTGGCCGGAATCTTTGCAGTGACAGTATTGCGTGAACGCGGTCCCTTCAGTGCTACGGAAGTCCCGGTGGCGTTGACTGTGTAGACATTATAAGCATCCCGGAATGTTTTTGCAGTCTGTGGCTTTGGTGTGGCTGCAGGAGTGATCTGGAAATTTAAGGTGATGGTTCCGTAGAAATGGTAATCACCGATGACCTTCAGGGTAGCAGTTCCTGCTTTTTTATTGTTCTGGTATGTCACATGATAATCATTGATGCCAGAAAGCTTTGCTTTTCCAAGAGTTACGGTTGGAACGGGCCTTATGTCAGAGCCTGTATAGGTATATGTTTTTTTGATCCCTGTTACAGCTGCATCGGAAATATTGCATGCATAGCTGATATTGTTTTTCTTGGCATATGTAACTGCGTAAGAGCCGTACGGAGCATGGATCTTGCAAAAATATGCATGAGAACTGTCAGACCAGTAATAGCCGCACCACACAGCATCCGTTCCAATGCTTTTAACGGTATCAGGTATGTTGATCCTGGATAGCTTGTCACAGTAGGCGAAAGCTTCTTTTCCGATCTTTGTGACCCCTTTCTGGATGTCCACCTCTTTCAGCTCAGGAAGATAAACAAAGGCCCTTTCAGAAATACTTGTGATCCCGGGTTTTATTATGACTTTTCTGATCTGGTTTTTGATAGCTTTCCAGGAGGAATCGCTGGAGAAGGAAAACCAGCCGTTTGTTGAAGAGACCGGGTACCTGTTGTTTTCCTTTGTGGAAATAGAAAGTGGTCCGTAGCCGGAGATCGTAAGGATACCGTTTTTGAAATTCCAGGTTGCGTTGTCACCTGCGATATGGTAAGTTTTTTTGTCAGCTTTTCCGTTGTCGGAATTAATGGAATAAAAGTTCAGGGTGTTGGAGTTTGAAGCATAATAAACGACCTTGGAATCCTTTACCACAGGCTGACAGTCAGAAATCGGAGCAGCTGTTGTAAACTCTTTGCTGAGGCTCTTTCCTTTTCCGTCCACAAAAAGATAATGAAGGGTGCTGGAAGAGAGCGGATCGTTAGCGGAAGAGCTTTTCCTGTCATCGTCGGAAACGTATTCCTCCCAGGAAATCATAAAACGGTTGTCATTTATTTTGGTGATCTTTACGCCCGCAAAGCTTTTTCCTCCGCCTGTAAAGTTGGTAAGCTTCCTGGTAGCGGTTGCTTTTTCGGAAAAGTCAGATATTGGTGTGACGGACAGATAAAGATTATGAGGCGTGTTTTCAGATACCTTATCATATTTGGACTGATCGATGGAAGTGCCGACGCATAATACACTGTCAGAGGAAACAGCCATGCCGTCAACGCTTGCGTAGCAGGCCAGTGCCCACACAGAAGTACGTGAGCCTCCGTATGGCAAAAGTTCTATGGTGGTGCAGTCAAGTGTATTGCTGTCATATCTGGAAAGCTTTGTACATCGTGAACCCTCACTCTGCTCCAGTACGTAGAGATAAGAACCATGTGATTTGATATACTGTGCAAAGGAATGCCACAGATCGCAGGAAACGATCTTTCCTTTCATGGTTGCCTGGTCGATCTCAGCCATAAGGAAGCCCTGATGTCCCCGACCGACAGAGGAATCCACATATCCTTCGTGACCGGTAACAACATAGAGCCTGCCGTTGCTTTCTGTCATTTCCACACAGCCATAGTCAAAGGGCGTGCGGACCTCACCGCCAAAAAGCTCAGGGTTACTGGTAATTGCTGCCGCACCGGTTCGTTTCCAGTTTGTATCGTAGCGGATGACGCGGATAACCTCAGCGGAATCGTTTTCCTTGTTGTTTGTCTGGCCTTCTACCAGATAATATCCGTCAGATCCGGCATAAAAGCCACCCCACAGCGGAAGCTCCATGTTGATCTTGCGTTTGCTTCTGATCTTCAGATCATTATCATAGTATTCAACGCCGATAGAATTTTTCTGGTGGAAGACCCTCATGTATCCGCCGGAAACAGGAACAAGGTCAGAGGTACGGCGTAACCTGACATTGAGATTGTCCTGTGCGGTTGGCGTAAGAGAGCCTGCCCGGGCTGTCTGCGGAAACAGGATCAGACAGAAGCAAAGACAGCAGAACAGAAATAGCAGAGATGTTAATTTTTTTAGCTTTTTCATAAGTTTCTCCTTTGTATGTGTTTTTAGATGATCTTCTGTTTAGATTATAATTCATAGGACAGAATTTACAATACAAAATCGGGAGTTATGTAACTACCGGTTCTCAGGATTTCTGTAAATTCTGTTCACAAAAAACATCTTGAGGAAATACTGCCGGTGGGCAGTAACATCAGCAGCAGGAACCTTATGGAAACAGGGGCTTTTTTCTTGACAGCTTTTTGTGATATTGATAAAATATATTTCAGTATATAGGTTAAAGGGGCATTGGTTTTGATCTAAATCGATGTCTCTTTATTTATGTATCACACACATTATACCAGGGAGGTAGAAAGATGTTAAAAGTATGGATCGCAGGTGCCAACGGACAGATCGGACGGGCACTGAATGATGTTCTGGATCCAATGCAGATCGAGACTCTGAACACAGACCTTGATGAGCTGGATATCACAGACACAGATGAAGTGATCAACTTCGGTTCCATTAACCGTCCGGATGTGATCATCAACTGCACCGGTATCACAGATACCGATGAGTGTGAGAAGAATCCGGAACATGCATACCGTGTCAACGCACTGGGAGCAAGAAACTTAAGCATCGTGGCAAGAAAATGCGGGGCAAAGATCGTCCAGCTTTCCACAGATGATGTTTTCGACGGAAAGAGCAAAAAACCGTATACAGAGTTTGACGATACCAATCCGCTGACTGTTTACGGCCGTTCCAAGAGAGCCGGAGAGAACTATGTAAAAGAGTTTACACACAAACATTTCATTATCCGAAGTAACTGGGTATACGGAAAAGGCGGAAACAATTTTGTAAACCGTGTGCTGGAGACAGCAGAAAAAGGCCAGGCACTTTCCGTTGCTTCTGATCAGTTCGGATCACCGACCAGTGCCAAGGATCTGGCAAGAATGATCCTGTATCTTATCGATACCAACGAATATGGAACTTATCACGTAACCTGCAGCGGTGTATGCAACCGTTATGAGTTTGCAACAGAGATCCTTCGCCTTGCAGGGAAGGAGATCGAACTGAGATCCGTGCCGACAGAGCAGTCAGATCTTTCTTCTGTCAGACCGTCTTATGCCGTCCTTGATAATTTTATCCTCCGTATTATTGAAGTGTACGACATGCCGGACTGGAAAGCATCACTGAAAGAATATATGGATGAAAGAACGGAGGACTAGGATGAAAGAAAAAAATATAAAAGAGAAAACACAGCAGAAAAAGAAAATGGGTCTTACCACGAAGATCTTTGTGGCGCTGATCGCAGGTGCGATACTGGGAATCATTCTCTGTTACCTGGTTCCTGACAGCAGCTTCAAGAAAGATGTGATCGTGGAGGGAATCCTTTATGTGATCGGGCAGGGATTTATCCGTCTGATGAAAATGCTGGTTGTACCGCTGGTATTCTGTTCCCTTGTCTGTGGAAGTATGTCCATCGGTGATACCAAGAAGCTTGGAACCGTAGGTGTGAGAACACTGGTATTTTATCTGGCGACTACAGCTCTGGCTGTTTCTGTTGCTCTGACTGTGGGTAATCTGATCAATCCGGGTGTGGGACTCGATATGAGCTCTATTCAGTCCTCCGCTTCCTCTGTGGAGACTATGGAGGCTACCTCTCTTACAGATACTATCCTGAATATCATCCCGGACAATCCGATCAATTCCCTGGCAAGCGGAACCATGCTTCAGGTTATCGTATTTGCCCTGATCGTGGGTGTGATCCTTGCGAAAATGGGAGAGCGTGCAGAGACAGTAGCGAACTTTTTCAGCCAGTTCAATGACATCATGATGGAGATGACCATGATGATCATGGCACTTGCACCGATCGGTGTATTCTGTCTCATCAGCAGAACCTTTGCAAACATCGGTTTCAGCGCATTTATCCCGCTGGCAAAATATATGATCGGTGTTCTCCTTGCACTGGCGATCCAGTGCTTCGGCGTATACCAGATCCTGCTGAAGATATTCACAGGACTGAATCCGATAAAATTCATCAAGAAATTTTTCCCGGTTATGGCATTTGCATTCTCAACAGCTACATCCAATGCCACGATCCCGATGTCCATTGATACTCTGTCCAAGAAAGTGGGTGTTTCCAAGAAGATTTCTTCATTTACCATTCCTCTTGGAGCTACCATCAATATGGACGGTACCTCTATCATGCAGGGTGTTGCCGTAGTATTTGCGGCACAGGCCTTCGGTATCCACTTAAGTCCGATGGATTATGTGACAGTTATCGGAACTGCAACCCTTGCTTCCGTAGGAACTGCCGGTGTACCAAGTGTTGGTCTTGTTACCCTGACCATGGTATTTAACTCTGTAGGACTTCCGGTTGAGGCAATTGGTCTGATCATGGGTATTGACCGTATCCTGGATATGACCAGAACAGCGGTTAACATTACCGGTGATGCAGTCTGCACAACCATCGTTGCACACCAGAACGGTGCGCTGGATAAAAAAGTGTTCAACGAATCAAACTAAATATCCGGTTCAGAAAAAGATCCGACCCTGTCGGGTGAGAAAAAAACGAAAAACGGCTGTACATATCGTAAGAACGATATGTACGGCCGTTTTTTAACTGAATCAGGTAAGTCCCCTGCCTATTCCTGTTCCAGAACCCCCATGACAGAGGGCAGTTCCAGCTGCTGATAGGTGTGAAGGATCTTTTCCAGCTCAAAGATGGCAGGGGTAAGAAACTTATTCTTGTGATAGACCAGCTTGAATTTCCGGTTCCATTCCCCTGCTTCGTTGCAGAAGACCCGGACTGAACGGTGACGGATCTCATGAGGCATAAGACGGATGGACATAACAGATAGCATCTGGTTATACAGCACTGCGTTCAGCAGTGCCTGCGGACTGTTGGCTTCCCAGGCAGTCCGGATCTTCAGGTCATGGCGAAGGGTGTAATCCTCAAAAAGCTGTCTGGTACCGCTTCCATATTCCCGGACTGCAAATTTCTGGTTGTTCAGCTCCTGGACATGGATGCGTCCTCTGCGGTAAAACGGGTGTTTTTTTCCGGCGGCAAGGACCAGACAGTCGTCGATGATGGGAAGAACGACAAGATCCGGAGAATGGATCTCACCTTCTACCACAGCAGCGTCCAGCTCAGAACGCAGAAGCTTCTGCTCGATATTTTGCGTGTTGGTGACAAAGGAGTAAACGTCAAGGTCCGGTATTTTTTTCTGCAGATCCAGGATAATGGATGGGGTCAGGCACGTTCCCACAGTGAGGGTGGAGCCCAGCTTCAGAGTGGAAGACTGTCCCTGGTTCTGCATCAGCTCTTCCAGCTGCTGAAACTGGCGGATCATTTCACGGGCATGGGGAAGAAGAAGCTTTCCCCGTTCTGTGAGATAAAGCTTTTTTCCAAGACGTTCAAAGAGAAGGCCGTTATAATGAGCTTCCAGCTCCCGGATGGCCTGACTGACTGTTGGCTGGGAAAGATAAAGATGTTTGGCAGCAGCACTCATGGAGCCCTGTTCCGCAACGGCAACAAAAACAGTGAGATGGCGGATGGTCATGTGGAATCTCCTTTTATTGTAAATTGATATATAGGTAAAAACTATCATTTTTATAAAATAATATCATTTTTCAAATACATCTTCAAGTGGTATAGTAGGAGGTACGTGAAAACGATTTCAACAGGTGTTACTGTTCAGGAGTGAACAGTAACTTCAACATTGCAAAATACAGGGCAAAGATACCGTGGGAAAGTATCGGAATGCCGATGAGATTAGGAGGAGGAAATATGTCAGCATTAACTGTAAGCAAAGAGGAAGAGAAAAGACTGAAGGGGCAGGGGTTTTTAAATAACCGGGGAACCGATGAATTTTCTGCACGGGTGATCACTGTAAACGGAAAGGTGACAGCGGCACAGCACAGATGTATGGCGGAAGCAGCAGAGAAATTCGGCAACGGAAATCTTACCTACACGACCAGACTCTCCGTGGAGATCCAGGGAATCCCATATGAAAAGATCGAAGAGTTTCAGGAATTTATTGCGAAGGAAGATCTGGAGACAGGAGGAACAGGAGCAAAGGTCCGGCCTGTAGTATCCTGCAAGGGAACCACCTGCCAGTATGGACTTCTGGATTCCTATGCAATTTCAGAAGAAATTTTCCGAAGATTCTATAAAGGCTACCGTCAGGTTGCGCTGCCGCATAAATTTAAGATCGCAGTAGGCGGATGCCCGAATAACTGTGTGAAACCAAATCTGAATGATGTGGGAATCATCGGACAGAGGATCCCGCACTTTGACAGTGAGGCCTGCAAGGGATGTAAAAAATGTGCCATTGAAGCTGTGTGTCCAAACAAAGTGGCAAAAGTCGTTGACGGGAAACTGCACATTGATGAGGAGCTTTGCAGACACTGCGGAAGGTGTGTGGGAAAATGTCCGTTCCATTCCATCCCGGATGGTACCTACGGATTCAAGATCTATATCGGCGGACGCTGGGGAAAGAAAATTTCTCATGGAAAGGCCCTGAATCGGATCTTTACGTCAGAGGAAGAGGCACTGGATGTTATTGAGAAGGCAATCCTGCTTTTTAAGGACCAGGGATTAAAGGGAGAACGTTTTGCTGAGACTATAGAACGAATTGGATTTGAAAATGCAGAAAAACAATTATTGGAAAAAAATCTTCTGGAAAGAAAAATGGAAATTTTGTCCAAATAGAGATATAAAAAAACTACCTATTATATAAGCTGTCTGAAACTGAAAAAATACAAGTAATAATATAAAATTTTTTTATCTCATTTATATAAATTTTTATTATATCATAATATTTGCAAAAAACTAAGTGAAAATTCTATTTGAAATATGCAAAATAATGTGATAAAGTATTAACAATACATGAACGGAGGTAAAAAGAGTGGAAAACTACATGTATTTGGTGCCGGTGGCAGCAGTACTGGCACTTCTGTTCGCAGCATACCTTGCAGCAAAGGTCAGCAAACAGGATGCAGGAACAGACAGAATGAAGGAGATCGCAGGTGCGATCGCAGAAGGTGCCCGCGCCTTCTTAACAGCAGAGTACAAGATCCTGGTTATTTTTGTAGCCGTACTTTTTGTACTGATCGGAATCGGAGTTGGAAGCTGGGTAACAGCAATCTGCTTCGTAGTAGGTGCTCTGTTTTCAACAATCGCAGGATACTGCGGTATGACTGTTGCAACAAAGGCTAATGTAAGAACAGCAAATGCAGCAAAAGAGGGAGGAATGAACAAGGCTCTTTCCATTGCATTCTCCGGCGGTGCTGTTATGGGTATGTGTGTTGCAGGTCTTGGCGCACTGGGTGTCAGCGTTGTGTATATCATCACAAAGAACGTTGACGTACTTTCCGGATTCAGCCTTGGTGCTTCTTCCATCGCACTGTTTGCACGTGTTGGCGGTGGAATCTATACAAAGGCAGCTGACGTAGGAGCTGACCTTGTAGGTAAGGTTGAGGCAGGAATCCCGGAGGATGACCCTCGTAACCCGGCTGTTATCGCGGATAATGTAGGTGATAACGTAGGTGATGTTGCCGGTATGGGTGCAGACCTTTTTGAGTCCTATGTAGGATCTCTGGTATCTGCCCTTACACTTGGTGCGGTAGCCGGAGCAGTTTCCGGTGTTCTCTATCCGCTGGCTATTGCAGGCTGTGGACTGATCGCATCCATCATTGCAACATTCTTTGTAAAAGGTGATGATAATTCCAATCCGCAGAAAGCCCTCACAAGAGGAAGCTATGTATCTGCAGCACTTGTTATCATCGTGTCCCTGATCCTCAGCAAGACTCTCTTCGGAGACATGAAAGCAGCCATTGCTGTGATCGCAGGTCTTGTTGTCGGTGTCATCATCGGAAACATTACTGAGTATTACACATCTGCAGATTACAAACCGGTTCAGGGAATCGGCGAGCAGTCTGAGACAGGTGCAGCTACAACTATCATCAGTGGTATCGCAGTAGGTATGAAATCTACAGCATTCCCGATCCTGCTGATCTGTGTTGGAATTTTTGTAGCATACGGTGTGGATGGATTATACGGAATCGCTCTTGCAGCAGTTGGTATGCTTTCCACAACAGGAATCACAGTTGCCGTTGACGCATATGGACCTATCGCTGACAATGCCGGTGGTATTGCAGAGATGTCAGGTCTGGATGAGTCAGTTCGTGAGATCACAGATAAGCTTGACTCTGTAGGTAACACAACAGCAGCTATGGGTAAAGGCTTTGCGATAGGTTCCGCAGCCCTTACAGCACTTGCATTGTTTGTATCTTATGCGAATGCAGTAAATCTGGATGCGATCAATATCCTTGCTCCTCGTGTTACGATCGGTATCTTTATCGGTGGTATGCTTACATTCCTCTTCTCAGCATTCACAATGGAATCCGTTTCCAAGGCTGCTTACAAGATGATCGAGGAAGTAAGACGCCAGTTCCGTGAGAAACCGGGTATCATGAAGGGTACTGAGAAACCGGATTACAAATCATGCGTTGCGATCTCCACAACAGCAGCTCTTCACGAGATGATGCTTCCTGGAATCATGGCGGTCGTTGTTCCGGTTATCGTAGGTGTTGTTCTTGGCGTTGAGGCTCTTGGCGGACTTCTTTCCGGTGCTCTTGTAACAGGTGTACTGATGGCGATCTTCATGTCCAACGCAGGTGGTGCATGGGATAATGCAAAGAAATATATTGAGACAGGTCATCACGGCGGAAAAGGCAGCGAGGCGCACAAAGCAGCCGTTGTCGGCGATACAGTCGGCGATCCGTTCAAAGATACATCAGGACCTTCCATTAACATCCTGATCAAGCTTATGACTATTGTATCACTGGTATTTGCTCCTCTGTTCTTATCCATCGGAGGACTTCTGTAAACATCATTTCAGAAAAACAGTAAACCCATATTATATAAAAAAGCTCTTTGCAGAAATCTGCAGGGAGCTTTTTTGATGCGACAGACGGTGGATCTGTACGGATATGGTATTGTGTCATACTTATGACCCAGTTTACGGATTTTTTGTCCGTGCAGCCTGTTCGATCAGTGTCTGGTTTACTTCATCTTCGTAGGTCCGCATCTGCACCTGCATAGGCGTGGGATCGTCGCTTAGCCGCAGCTGTCCGAAATGATTAAAGAAGATCAGTACGCCAAGGCCGATCCCGATGGAGTAGGAAATCTCCAGAATGGTAAAGCCGGAGGAGCTTTTTCCCGTGACAAGAGTGTAAAACTGGTTAAAAAGGCTGCCCATATCTACGTCATTATTAAAGGTCATAATGGAAAAAGCGGCACCGAAAAAGGAAACCAGGCATACAAAAAGAATTTTTATATACCGGAAAAGCTTCCCCTTAGCGGTGCTGATGCGGTAGGTGATGATAAAATCCGTTTCACCGATGGGAGAAATATCAATGGAGGGTTCCAGCTTCTGGATCTTTTTCAGAAGATCTGAGACAGACATCACATAGCGTCCGGGCTTTTCCGCATCCAGAACAATTACAGGCATGACCCGCAGGCGATTGAGGATTTTGGGATCACTCATGGAAAGTGCAGCAATATCCTGAAGATATACATGTGGGGTGGTGACTTCAATGTTCTGATCCAGCTGCAGATAAAGAGTATCACTCATGAGAAAAAACTCCTTTCCCGAAATATTATTTCTTCATTTTTGGACGGAAGAAGAGACTGGCCAGATAAGAGAAGATCAGGGCGGAGGAAACTCCGGCAGCACAGGCAGTGAAGCCTCCTGTAAAAAGCCCAAGAATGCCGTCTTCTTCAATGGCTTTTTTCATACCCTCCCATAATACATGGCCGAAACCGATCAGCGGGACGGAGGCCCCGGCACCTGCAAAATCCACCAGCGGCCGGTAGATGCCAACGGCACTTAACAGGGCGCCGCTGCATACCAGAAGTACCATCACACGGCCAGGCATCAGCTTTGTCTTGTCCAGAAGGATCTGGATCAAGGCACAGATAAGGCCGCCGAACCAGAATGCGTTAAAGTAGTCCATGCTCATACCTCCATATGCTCGATGACAACTCCGTGGGCAATACCCGGAATACTGTCACCTTCGTTAAAGCTTACTTTGGAAAGAAGCGCTCCTGTTGGTACAAAAAGGATCCGCTTCCATTCTCCGGATACGATCTTCGGAAGGATATAGGAGGCAAGGACTACAGCAGAACAGCCGCAGCCGCTTCCTCCTGCGTGAGTGTCCTGAGAAGGATCATCATAGATCAGGATACCGCAGTCTTTATGAATGGGAGAAAGCCGGATATTTTGTTCCTCCAGAAGATCCAGGAGAATTTTCTGTCCGATGATCCCCAGATCACCAGTAAAGACGGCATCATAATCCGAAGGCGTCCGCCCGAAATCTGAAAAGCTCCGTGCAATGGTGTCACAGGCTGCAGGAGCCATACAGCCTCCCATGTTCATGGGATCCCTGAGACCGTAATCCATCACACGGCCGGCAGTAAGGCCGGTGATAGCAGCACAGCCTTTGCCGGAGCGCAGAGGAGCTTTTTCTCCGGGAGGAGATGTACTTAGGATACAGGCTCCGCTTCCGGTTACTGTCCAGGTGGCAGAAAACGGCCGCTGGTTCCCGTATCCCAGAGGAAAACGAAATTCTTTTTCCGCACTTGCGAAATGGCTGGAGGTGGCACATAAGACCCGTGTGCCGAATCCGGCGGTCAGAGCAAGGGAACCGAGAGACAGCGCTTCTCCTATGGTAGAGCAGGCGCCGTAAAGTCCGTAAAAGGGAATTCCAAGTCCGGCGGAGCCGAAACAGGTGGCTGCTGTCTGAGCGAGAAGATCTCCGGCGAACATCAGATGGATATCTTCGGAACTCAGTTTGGCTTTGCTTATGGCATGAGTGGCAGTTTCTTTCTGCAGCGTGCTTTCCGCAGATTCCCAGGTGTCACAGCCAAACATGGGATCTTCACAGACCAGGTCAAAAAGATCTCCAAGAGGACCGTCCGCCTCTTTCTGACTGACGATGGATGCGGCACTTTCGATATACAGAGGCTGTGAAAAGGCAATGCTGGCTGCGCCAAGTCTGAGATTTTTGCTCATGATATCACCTCCAGGATCTTCAGGATATAATAGATCACACCCAGTCCCCAGGCGCTTAAGATGCCGTAGAGAATCACAGGACCTGCAATAGTAAAAATCTTGCACCCTATGCCGAAAACCTGTCCTTCTGCCCGGAACTCAATAGCGGATGCGGCCACTGAGTTGGCAAACCCGGTAATGGGAACAAGACTTCCAGCACCGCCGAATTTGCCGATTTTGGGGTAAATACCAAAGCCTGTGAGAATGACGCTTAAGAGAATGAGAAGGACAGAACACCAGGTTCTGGAATCAGAAGCATCTGCACCGAGAGCCTGCGCTGTGTTGACGATAACCTGTCCGAGAAGACAGATCAGTCCGCCTGTGAGAAAAGCTTTTGCCATATTCAGCGGCAGACTGTGGGTGGGAGTAAGCTGCTTGACATATTGTTCATATTTTTTTTCGTTGATATTTTGCATATGGAAAATCCTTTCGTGAGATGGTAGAGTGACAGTAAGAATTACATCCAACCCATGGCATAATAAAACAGGGAACCCAGGATTTTTCCGGCAGCAATGGAAATTATTACCGGAGAAAGCCCCTGAGAGAGCTTCAGCCGTCTGGCAAAGACGGGAAAGACTTTTGCGATCTCTGCCAGTGCAAGGATCCAGCCGCCCAGGAAAATTCCGAAAAATACTCCGCAGACAGCCAGGAAAAAAGGTCCCAGCGGAATTCTGATCGGAAACAGGGTGACGACGGTTCCGGCAACTGTTCCCAGAAGTGTCAGATCTTCATAAAGAAAAATCTGGTCAGCTGTATGCGTGATACCTGCATAGCGGGGAACAATGGAAAGGCCGATCAGCAGTCCGGAGACACCTCCTGCAACGATGATCCCGGCACAGAAACCGATAAAGCACAGAATCAGCTGTTGAAGCATGGATAGAACCTCCTTGTAGGATTGTATGGGAATAGTATGAGAAAATATAAATTTTTTATGCGAAAATCTTAAAAAACAAGAATATCTGTACATTTACGGACAGAGATAGTATAATAAAAAGGAATATGGACAGCGGCGGACAGGCGCTGTCTTTCTCAATCAAAAGAAAAAACAGTGTCAGGAGGACGGATATGCAGGATGCTTTTTCACGTATGGAATTGCTCGTTGGAAATACAGGTGTAAAAAAACTCAGCAGGGCGAAAATTGCAGTATTCGGTCTTGGCGGAGCTGGATCACAGGTGGCAGAGTCACTTGCGCGCTGTGGTGTGGGGAGTCTGACACTGATCGATCATGAAAAGATCACATTGACGAATATCGGAAGCCAGGTGCTGGCACTTCATTCTACTCTGGGGATGAGCAAGGTAGAGGCGGCCAAGAAGAGAATCCGGGATATTGATGAGAATATTTTGGTGCATACCTACGAAACCTTTTATAATGAGGAGACTGCGGGAATGTTTGAGCTGCGTTCCTTTGATTATATTGTGGATACAATGGGAACACTGTCGTCAAAACTGCTTCTGATCAGCAGAGCAAGGGAAGGACGTGTGCCTGTGATCTCCTGCCTGGACATCGGGGACAAGATAGATCCGTCCAGACTTGAGGTTGCGGATATCAGCAGGACCACAGCATGTCCGGCAGCCAGGATCATAAAAAAAGAACTGCGTAAACAGGGAATACGTAAACTCAAAGTACTGTATTCCAGAGAACAACCGGCAAAAGAAAAGCTTTTCAGACGGAGCAGAACTATGGTGAAGAAGCCTGCAAAAGGAAATATTTCCTTTGTGACAGGGACTGCGGGATATCTGCTGGCGGGAGAAGTTGTGCGGGATATACTGTCAGCCGGAAACGTTTCACACAGCTGACAGCAAATGAGAAATTGAGCGCAGATCACGGACAGATCCAGTTCATGAGCATGAGTCAAGGCGGAACAGTAATGTCTGCTTTGCAGAAATAAAACAGAAAGACTGAGGAAACAAAAAGTGAATTCAGAAATCATAAAAAAGTTCTGCGATCTTCTTGGAGAAGAACGCGTTTTTACAGGCGAAGCAATGAGCCGTCATACAACTTTTAAGATCGGAGGTCCGGCGGATTATTTTCTGATGCCGGATAAAGGCACAGATGTGGGGCGTATCGTAAAAATCTGTAAAGAAAGTGCGATCCCTTATTTTATCCTCGGAAACGGAAGTAATCTTCTGGTAGGAGACGGCGGTTACCGTGGCGCGGTTATCCAGATCTACAAAAATATGTCTGCCGTTACCGTAGAAGGAACAGAGATCACCGTACAGGCAGGTGCGCTGCTTTCATCGGTGGCAGCAGCAGCAAAAAATGCAGCTCTTACAGGCTTTGAGTTTGCAGGCGGGATCCCGGGAACTATGGGCGGTGCGGTCGTGATGAATGCAGGTGCCTATGGCGGCGAGATGAAGGATGTTCTTACAGAGGTAACTGTGATGGATGAGGAGGGAGAGATCATTACCCTTCCGGCAGATAAACTGGAACTGGGATATCGTACCAGCATCATCAAAACCGCAGGTTATATCGTGCTGGAAGCAAAGCTGCAGCTGAAGAAGGGAAATCCGGAAGTGATCCGTGAGACCATGAAAGATCTGACGATCCGTCGTACCACCAAACAGCCGTTGGAGTATCCCAGTGCTGGAAGTACCTTTAAGAGACCGGAAGGATATTTTGCAGGTAAGCTGATCATGGACAGCGGTCTTGCTGGATATCAGGTAGGCGGTGCACAGGTTTCTGAGAAACACTGTGGCTTTGTGATCAATGCAGGCGGTGCAACTGCAAGGGATGTCCGCACGCTGATGGATAATGTCAGGGATATCGTTTATAAGAAATATGGAGTTACGCTGGAACCGGAGGTGAAGTTCCTGGGTGATTTTGAAGCCTGATTACCATTTCTGGTACATCGTTTTCAAAATAATTATACCACGTACTTGTCTGTGAATCCGATTGCTGTAGGATACGAAACAGAGGGAACAGGAATGCGTATATACGCTTTACAGATAACGGAAGAAGAAATGGAAAGGAAGAGAGACTATGCGTTTTGTAATCGTTACAGGAGTGTCAGGAGCAGGAAAAACAGCTGCACTTAAAATGTTGGAGGATATGGGATATTTCTGCGTGGATAATCTTCCAATTCAGCTTCTGGAAAAATTTGCTTCTCTTCTTCCTGAGATGCAGAGTGAAAATGTCAGAAATGTGGCTCTGGGGATCGATGCCAGAAGCGGAAGTGCCCTTGATGAACTGGAAGTAGTTCTGGACCGTATGAAGCAGACAGGGTATGACTACGAGATCCTGTTTATGGATGCTGAGGATTCTGTCCTTGTAAAACGCTATAAAGAATCCAGAAGAAGCCACCCGCTGGCAAGAACAGGGAGAGTGGATGAGGGAATCCGCCTGGAACGTGAGAAAACAAAATTTCTCCGGAAACGTGCGGATTATATCATTGATACCAGCCATCTGCTTACCAGGGAGCTTCGTCAGGAAATCGAAAAGATTTTTGTTGATGACAGAGAGTTCAGCAATATCATGATCTCAGTGCTTTCCTTCGGCTTTAAGTATGGAATCCCGGCAGATGCAGATCTTGTGTTTGATGTCCGATTTCTTCCCAATCCCTATTATGTGGATGAGTTGCGTCCTCTGACAGGCCTTGACGATGAAGTGTTCAATTATGTGATGGCCAGTGATACGGCGAAAGCCTTCGCGGACAAACTGGAGGATATGATCCGCTTTCTGATCCCTAACTACATTAAAGAAGGGAAAACAAGCCTTGTGATCGGTATCGGATGTACAGGGGGAAAACATCGCTCCGTTACTATTGCCAGAGAACTTTTTTCCAGGCTTGCCAAATCGGATGAATATGGTATCCGCCTGGAGCACAGGGATGCGGAGAAGGACAGACTTCTGAAAAAATAACTGCCGCGATGAAAAGTATGGCAGGGAAACAGTAAAAGAGGGTTCGGGATGTCATTTTCGGGAAAAGTCAAAGAGGAACTTGCAGGACAGCTTAGTCTGGCAAGGCACTGTCAGGTGGCAGAACTGGCGGCACTGCTCTGTGGCTGTGGCCGTGTGGAAAAAATGTCGGATGGAAACAGGAAACTGTGGATCCAGACAGAAAATGAAGCAGTTGCAAGAAAAAGCTTTACATTATTGCGAAAAACCTTTAATATAGAGACAGCGATTGTTATCCGGGAAGGGTCTCATCTCAAACGGGGTAGGGTATATCTTGTTGAGGTTGCTGATCCTGTCAGAACAGAGGAAGTACTGCAGGGGACGAAACTTTCTGTGGATAACGAAACCGGTTTACTTGAAATGGATAATTCGCTTGTGGTTCAGATGAACTGTTGCAAGCGGGCATTTATTCGCGGCACTTTTTTGTCGTCCGGTTCGATCAGTGATCCAGAGAAAGGATATCATTTTGAGATCGTGTGTCCGGACAGCAGGAAAGCAGAACAATTACAGGGGATTATCCGCAGCTTTCACGTAGAAGCTAAAATTGTGGTGCGCAAGAAATCATATGTGGTCTATGTGAAGGAGGGCGCACAGATCGTTGACATGCTGGCAGTCATGGAGGCGAATGTAGCACTGATGGATCTGGAGAACATCCGGATACTTAAGGAAATGCGTAACACGGTAAACCGTAAGGTGAACTGTGAGGCTGCGAATATCAATAAAACGGTAAATGCGGCAGTGAGACAGGTGGAAGATATACAGCTGATCAGCAGAACTATTGGCTTTGAGAGCTTGAGCGATGGACTGGCACAGATAGCCAGGCTGAGACTGCAGTATCCGGATGCTACACTGAAAGAATTAGGTATGATGTTGAATCCGCAGGTGGGCAAATCAGGTGTGAATCACCGGCTTCGCAAGCTGAGTGAGATCGCAGATGAGCTGCGGGAGAACAAGGAGGAGCTATTATGATTAAAAAACCAATCACTATCAACTTATCCACTGGACTGGAGGCAAGACCTGTAGCACAGCTTGTTCAGGTGGCAAGCCAGTTTAACAGTGAAATTTATGTTGAGATTGGCAAAAAAAGAGTCAATGCAAAGAGTATTATGGGAATGATGACCCTGGGACTTGACGCTGGAGAAGAGATTACACTGTCTGCCAATGGTGATGATGAGAATGCAGCGATGGAGAGCATTGAACAGTATTTAAGCAACCAGTAATCAGTTGGGACAGAGCAGTCCGCAGAAAAGGTAGAGTTCTGCGGATGTGGAATATAAAGGGATACAGAAGGAAAGGAAGACCGATTCCCGCTGTATCCCTTTCCGCTTCAAAGCACCTACAAATATGAAAGAGGAAGATTACCTATGTCAAAAGTATTGAAATTTATCGTACATTTTGTTGTGATATGCACACTGATCTGTGTACTGGGACTTGTTCTTCCGCCGTTCTTCGGGGTGAGAACAGTGATCGTGGATAAATCCGATAAGGCAACGAACCTCCCGGTCGGATCTGTTACATATGCGATTCCGGAGAAGAGTTCTGCGATCAGCGCAGGTACTCCGATACTTGTACAGAAAGATTCCGAGACATATAAATATACGATCACCAATCTCGATGCTTCCAAGGGAACCGGAACAGTAACAGATCAGTCCGTTTCCGGAGGAAAGACTTTTACCATTAAGGTTGGAGATTATGTTCCGAAAGTTGTAGTTACCATTGGCTATGTGGGATATCTTATGGTGGCTACAGAAAGTATTGAAGGTCTGATCATTCTTGGTCTGATCGTATTGTTCCTGATCATCCTGTACGTGATCGCAGAGCTCTGGAAGAAAGAGCCGGATGATATTGAGGAAGATGTGAATGATCCGGAACCGGGTTATGTGAAGTCCAGGAAAGAACTGAAGCAGGAAGAAAAAGCACGTGCCAGAAGAATGAAGGAAGAAGAAAAAGAGATCATTCAGGAAGAAAAGGCACGAAAACACAAAAATAAAAAAGCAGATAAGCGTAAGGTTCGCACAGGCGGTTTCGTAGATGAGATCGATGAAGAGGATGTTACAGACTATTCGGAGAATGGAAAGAAGGCTGCTATACAGCAGACTGCACAGACTGCCGCAAGCGAAGCTCATGCGGAACTTAAGAAAGAGATTGCAGCAGCCACTTCGGAAGAAGCAGATATGCTTTCCAGACTGGAAATGGCAGAACGTACGGTTGAAGAAAACAGAAAGCCGCACCCGGCCGGAAAGGTTGAAGAGGTTCCGGAAGAGGAAGAAGAACCGGTTACCATTGGAAGCCTTGCGATGCCGTCTTATTCCGCAGCGCAGCTTGCAAGCCGTGTAAAGAAGGCCGGTGATGCACCGGATATCGTTAAGGATGACATTACGAAGGTTACATTGTTTGATTACTCGGATATCATCAGTGGCGATGTGGACGATATGGAAGAATAAAATAAGTACCTATTATATAAGAAGAAAATGGTTCAGAAATGAGCCATTTTCTTCTTTTTTAAAAAAAATCAAAAAAATTAAAAAAAAGGCTTGCATTCTGAAGAATCATCGTATATACTAATCCTTGCTGTGACATTGATAGCTATGAAGCGCGAGGTTGCTGCCACACTGGCAGGTTTTCCGTGGAGCGAATGTCAAGTTAGGAAACTGACGACAAGTCACTGTACAAAGTTCAATAACCATCTTGGGATGGGCGTGTGTGTAAATATACCATGACACACACGGAGATGTGTACAGTCGCCGCTTGTCGTACTGCTATATAAGTACGAATAGGAGGAGACTTTTTTTATGGCAAATCAGGTAATGAGAATCACATTAAAGGCATATGATCATCAGCTCGTTGATGCATCTGCAGCAAAGATCATCGAGACAGTAAAGAAGAACGGAGCAATGGTAAGTGGACCGGTTCCGCTTCCTACTAAGAAAGAGGTTGTTACAATCTTAAGAGCTGTTCACAAATACAAAGATTCCAGAGAGCAGTTTGAGCAGAGAACACATAAGAGACTTATCGATATCCTGACACCAACTCAGAAAACAGTAGATGCACTTTCCAGACTGGAAATGCCGGCTGGTGTTCACATCGATATCAAGATGAAAAACCGCTAATAATGTCATTTGACATTAACTATATGATTACCGAATGGTAATCCGCTATAAGGAGGAAGAAAGAAATGAAGAAAGCTATTTTAGCTACTAAAGTCGGAATGACTCAGATCTTCAATGAAGATGGAATGTTAATTCCGGTAACTGTTTTACAGGCAGGTCCTTGCGTTGTAACTCAGGTTAAGACTGAGGAGAACGATGGATACACATCAGTTCAGGTTGGTTTCGGCGAGATCAGAGAGAAACTGGTCAACAAACCGGAGAAAGGCCACTTTGACAAAGCTGGTGTAGCTGTAAAGAGATTTGTAAAAGAGTTCAGATTTGACAATGCCGGCGAGTATGAGGTTGGACAGGAGATCAAGGCTGATATCTTTGCAGCAGGAGATCATATCGATGCTACTGCAGTTTCCAAAGGTAAAGGCTTCCAGGGCGCTATCAAGAGACATGGCCAGTCCAGAGGACCTATGGCTCACGGTTCTAAATATCATCGTCATGCAGGTTCAAACGGCGCTTGCTCCGATCCGAGCAAGGTTTTCAAAGGAAAACATATGCCAGGTCACATGGGACATGTTCAGGTAACTGTTCAGAATCTTGAGATCGTACGTGTAGATACAGAAAATAACTTACTGTTAGTTAAGGGTGCTGTTCCAGGACCTAAGAAATCTTTGGTTACAATCAAAGAGACAGTAAAGTCCTTATAATAGGAAAGGAGGAGCATCAGAATGGCTAATGTAACTGTTTATAATATGGAAGGCAATGAAGTTGGCACAATGGAGCTGAATGACGCAGTATTCGGCGTTGAGATCAACGAGCATCTCGTTCATCTTGCAGTTGTTCGTCAGCTTGCAAATAACCGTCAGGGAACTCAGAAAGCGAAAACTCGTTCTGAGGTAAGAGGCGGCGGAAGAAAACCGTGGAGACAGAAAGGAACAGGTCATGCAAGACAGGGTTCCATCCGTGCACCACAGTGGACAGGCGGCGGTGTTGTATTCGCTCCGGTTCCGAGAGATTATGAAGTAAAAATGAACAAAAAGGAAAGAAGAGCAGCTCTTAAATCCGCTCTGACATCCAAGGTTCAGGATAATAAACTTGTTGTTGTTGACAGCCTTGCACTTGCTGAGGTTAAGACAAAAGAGATGCAGAAGGTTCTTACAAACCTGAAAGCAGAGAAAGCTCTTGTAATCACAGCTGACAACGATCAGAACGTAGTTCTTTCTGCAAGAAACATCGCTGACGTGGAAACTGCAACACCGGCTACAATCAACACATACGATGTTATGAAACACAACACCGTAGTTGTTACAAAGGATGCCGTTGCATCTATCGAGGAGGTATACGCATAATGGCAAGTATTCAGTACTATGACGTAATCATCCGTCCGGTTATCACAGAGAAATCCATGGCAGACATGGGTGAGAAGAAATATACATTCCTTGTACATCCGGAAGCTAACAAGACTCAGATCAAAGAGGCTGTTGAGAAGATGTTCGAGGGAACAAAAGTTAAGAGCGTAAACACCATCAACAGTGATGGGAAGAAAAAACGCCGTGGAATGGTAGTTGGAAAAACTGCTAAGACTAAAAAAGCTATCGTAGCTCTTACAGAAGAGAGCAAAGATATCGAGATCTTCGAAGGACTTTAATTAGAAGATCAAGCCAAGAGCGGTATGAGTGACACAGTGTCACTCTGATTATCGCGAATATGTGCACGAAAGCACGAGAACAAATTCGAAAGGAGAAACATCATGGGAATCAAAAGCTATAACCCATATACACCGTCAAGAAGACATATGACTGGTTCCGACTTCTCTGAGATTACAGCTGCAAAACCAGAGAAATCCCTCGTTACTTCCCTTAAGAAGAACGCTGGACGTAACAATCAGGGTAAGATCACTGTAAGACATCAGGGTGGCGGAAGCAGAAGAAAATACAGAATCATCGACTTCAAGAGAAGAAAAGATGGAATCCCTGCAACAGTTAAAACAATCGAGTACGATCCGAACAGAACAGCTAACATCGCTCTGATCTGCTACGCAGATGGCGAGAAAGCTTACATCCTCGCTCCAGAGGGACTTAAAGTAGGCCAGAAGGTTTACAATGGTCCGGAAGCTGAGGTTCGTGTTGGAAACTGCCTCCCACTGGAACTTATCCCGGTTGGTACTATGGTTCACAACATTGAGCTTCATCCTGGAAAAGGCGGACAGATGGTTCGTTCTGCAGGAAACGGCGCACAGCTCATGGCTAAAGAAGGAAAGTACGCAACACTTCGTCTTCCTTCCGGTGAGATGAGAATGGTTCCGATCGTATGCCGCGCAACTGTTGGTGTAATCGGAAACGGAGATCACAACCTTATTAACATCGGTAAAGCCGGACGTAAACGTAACATGGGTATCAGACCTACAGTTCGTGGTTCCGTAATGAACCCGAATGACCATCCACATGGTGGTGGTGAAGGTAAGACCGGTATCGGACGCCCAGGTCCTTGTACACCGTGGGGCAAACCTGCTCTCGGCCTGAAGACCAGAAAGAAAAACAAACAGTCCAACAAGTACATCGTAAGAAGACGCGATGGAAAAGCATTATCGAAATAATAAGGAGGAGAAAGCATGTCTCGTTCACTGAAAAAAGGACCTTTTGCAGACCAGAGCTTACTTAAAAAAGTAGACGCTCTTAATGCTGCAAATGATAAATCCGTAATCAAAACTTGGTCTCGCCGTTCCACAATCTTCCCGTCTTTCGTAGGACACACAATCGCTGTTCATGACGGAAGAAAACATGTGCCGGTATATATCACAGAGGATATGGTAGGACACAAACTTGGTGAGTTCGTTGCAACAAGAACTTACAGAGGACACGGAAAAGACGAGAAGAAGTCCGGAGTACGCTAGTCATCAGATTTATAACTGCCCGCTGTCAATTTAAGACAGCTGGCAGATAACTTAGATATCGAATTTAAGAAAGGAGGCACTTTAAGATGGCAAAAGGACATAGAAGCCAGATAAAGAGAGCCAGAAATGAGAATAATAGAGAGACAAGGCCGTCTGCAAAGTTATCTTATGCAAGAATTTCTGTTCAGAAAGCCTGCTACGTATTAGATGCGATCCGTGGCAAAGATGTACAGACAGCACTTGGTATCCTGACATACAATCCGAGATACGCTTCCAGCGTGATCAAAAAACTGCTTGAGTCAGCAGTAGCAAACGCTGAGAACAACAACGGAATGAACGCAGACAACCTTTATGTTGCAGCATGCTATGCAGATAAGGGACCTACAATGAAGAGAATTCAGCCGAGAGCACAGGGTAGAGCTTACAGAATCGAGAAGAGAACTAGCCATATCACAGTTGTGCTTGATGAAAGGTAAGGAGGAAAAGCATGGGACAGAAAGTTAATCCGCATGGCCTTAGAGTCGGAGTTATCAAGGATTGGGATTCCAGATGGTATGCAGAAGACAAGTTTGCTGACTACCTGGTAGAAGACTACAACATCAGAACATTCCTTAAAAAGAAATTATACAGTGCAGGTGTTTCCAAGATCGAGATCGAGAGAGCATCTGACAGAGTTAAGATCATCATCTACACAGCAAAACCTGGTATCGTAATCGGTAAGGGCGGCGCAGAGATTGAGAAAGTTAAAGCTGAGCTTCAGAAATACACAGACAAGAAGCTTATCGTTGACATCAAAGAAGTTAAGAGACCGGACAAGGATGCACAGCTGGTTGCTGAGAACATTGCTCTTCAGCTTGAGAACCGTATTTCTTTCAGACGTGCTATGAAGTCCACAATGCAGAGAACAATGAAGGCTGGCGCTAAGGGAATCAAGACTTCCGTATCCGGACGTCTCGGCGGAGCTGATATGGCTCGTACAGAGTTCTACAGCGAGGGAACAATCCCGCTTCAGACACTTCGTGCAGATATCGATTATGGCTTTGCGGAAGCAGACACCACATACGGTAAAGTTGGTGTTAAGGCATGGATCTACAATGGTGAGATTCTTCCGACAAAAGGAACTAAGGAAGGGAGCGATAAATAATGTTAATGCCAAAAAGAGTAAAACGTCGTAAACAATTCCGTGGCTCCATGAGAGGAAAAGCCCTTAGAGGTAATGTTATCAACTATGGTGATTTCGGTCTTGTTGCTACTGAGCCATGCTGGATCAGATCTAATCAGATCGAGGCAGCCCGTGTTGCTATGACCCGTTACATCAAACGTGGCGGTAAAGTTTGGATTAAGATTTTCCCGGATAAACCGGTAACAGCTAAACCAGCTGAGACTCGAATGGGTTCCGGAAAAGGCGCTCTGGAGTACTGGGTAGCAGTAGTAAAACCAGGTCGTGTTATGTTTGAGATTGCAGGCGTGTCCGAAGAGGTTGCCCGTGAAGCATTACGTCTTGCAATGCACAAGTTACCATGTAAATGTAAAATCGTTTCTCGTGCAGACTTAGAAGGCGGTGATAACAGTGAAAATTAATAAGTTCGTGGAAGATTTAAAAGCAAAGTCAGTTGCAGAACTGAATGAAGAATTAGTAGCTGCTAAAAAAGAGCTTTTCAATCTGAGATTTCAGAATGCAACAAACCAGTTAGACAATACAGGACGAATCAAAGAGGTTCGTAAAAATATTGCCAGAATCCAGACAGTAATCACTGAGCAGGCAAACGCTTCCAAATAGGACAGGAGGACATAATCGTGGAAAGAAATCTGAGAAAAACCCGCGTGGGTAAGGTTATCAGCGACAAAATGGATAAGACCATCGTAGTTGCAATTGAAGACCATGTAAAACATCCTCTTTACAAAAAAATCGTGAAGAGAACATATAAATTAAAAGCTCATGATGAGAACAATGAGTGCAACATCGGAGATACCGTTAAGGTAATGGAGACCAGACCGCTGTCCAAAGACAAGAGATGGAGACTGGTTGAGATCGTAGAGAAAGCTAAATAAGGAGGAAACCAGTATGATTCAGCAGGAAAGTAGACTGAAAGTTGCCGACAACACTGGTGCAAAAGAAATCCTTTGTATTCGTGTTATGGGCGGCTCTACAAGAAGATATGCAAACATCGGTGACACAATCGTTGCTACGGTTAAAGATGCAACACCAGGCGGCGTTGTTAAAAAAGGTGACGTTGTTAAAGCTGTAGTTGTTAGAACTAAAAAAGGCGCTCGTCGTAAAGACGGATCTTACATCCGTTTCGATGAAAATGCTGCCGTAATTATCAAGGATGACTTAACTCCGAGAGGAACACGTATCTTTGGACCAGTTGCCAGAGAGCTTCGTGAGAAGAAATTCATGAAGATCGTTTCCTTAGCTCCGGAAGTATTATAGGAGGGTGCCGAATGTCAGCTATGAAAATTAAAAAAGGTGATACTGTAAAGGTAATCGCTGGAAAAGATAAAGGTAAGGACGGAAAGGTTCTTGCAGTTAACGTAAAAGACAACACAGTAGTTGTTGAGAACGTAAACATGGTTACAAAGCACGCTAAACCGTCCGCAGCTAATCAGAACGGTGGAATCGTGACAAAAGAAGCTCCGCTTCATATTTCCAACGTAATGCTCGTTGTAGACGGAAAAGCTACAAGAGTTGGATTCAAGATGGACGGAGACAAAAAAGTTCGTGTTGCCAAAGCAACAGGAAAGACAATCGATTAATTAAGAGAGGAGGCATATAAAGGTGAGTAGATTAAAAGATCTTTACAAGAACGAGATCATGGATGCCATGACCAAGAAATTCGGATACAAAAACGTAATGGAAGTGCCAAAACTCGAGAAAATCGTTGTTAACATGGGTGTTGGCGAGGCAAAAGAGAACGCTAAACTTCTTGACGCTGCAATCGCAGATATGGAACTTGTTACAGGACAGAAAGCAATCGCTACAAAAGCTAAAAAATCTGTTGCTAACTTCAAAATCAGAGAGGGTATGCCGATCGGATGTAAAGTTACTCTGAGAGGCGAGAAGATGTATGAGTTCGCTGATCGTCTTATCAACCTTGCTCTTCCACGTGTACGTGACTTCCGTGGTGTTAACCCGAACGCATTCGACGGCAGAGGAAACTATGCTCTTGGTATCAAAGAGCAGCTGATCTTCCCAGAGGTTGAGTACGATAAGGTTGATAAAGTAAGAGGAATGGACGTTATCTTCGTTACAACTGCTAAAACAGATGAAGAGGCACGCGAATTACTGACATTATTCAACATGCCATTTGCTAAATAGGAGGAAAAGATTCATGGCTAAGACAGCAATGAAAATTAAACAGCAGCGTAAAGCTAAATTCTCCACAAGAGAGTATACCCGCTGCAGAATCTGTGGCCGTCCACATGCATACCTGAGAAAATACGGAATTTGCAGAATCTGCTTCCGTGAGCTGGCATACAAAGGTCAGATCCCGGGTGTTAAGAAAGCTTCCTGGTAGGCCGAGGCGAAAGCAACTTTTTAATTATATAAATAATATTCACACGACATGTAAAGTCTGAAGAAAGAGGAGGAAACTTACATGACAATGAGCGATCCGATCGCAGATATGCTTACAAGAATCCGTAACGCAAACACTGCAAAACATGACACTGTAGACGTACCGGCATCCAAGATGAAAATTGCTATTGCAAACATCCTTGTAGATGAGGGATACATCGCAAAATATGATATGGTTGAGGATGGAGTTGTTAAAACTCTTCACATCACACTGAAATATGGTGAGGACAAAAACCAGAAGATCATCACAGGACTTAAGAGAATCTCCAAACCGGGTCTTCGTGTATACGCAGGCAAGGATGAGCTTCCGAAGGTTCTTGGTGGACTTGGTATCGCGATCCTTTCCACAAACAAAGGCGTTGTCACTGACAAAGAGGCTCGTAAGCTTCAGGTTGGTGGCGAGGTACTTGCATTCGTTTGGTAGGCCGAAAGCCGCTTAACGAAGCAGTCATATAGCTTTTAAACTGAAAACAGAGAGGGCAGGGGCCCTCTCCGACAATCTAAGTAAGGAGGACAAATTTATGTCACGAATCGGAAGACTTCCGGTTGCAATTCCAGCTGGCGTTGAGGTTACAGTCGCAGATGGAAACGTTGTAACAGTAAAAGGACCTAAGGGAACACTTGAGAGAGCACTCCCGACAGAGTTAGAGATCAAAGTTGAAGACGGTCATGTAGTTGTAACAAGACCGAACGACTTAAAGAGAATCAAAGCCCTTCACGGCTTAACAAGAAGCCTTATCCACAACATGGTTGTTGGTGTAAGTGAAGGATACAAAAAAGAGCTTGAGGTTAACGGTGTTGGTTACAGAGCTGCTAAGCAGGGCAAGAAACTTGTACTTAACCTCGGATATTCTCACCCGGTAGAGATGGAAGATCCAGAAGGTCTTGAGTCCACAGTTGACGGAAACAAGATCATCGTATCTGGTATCAGCAAAGAAAAAGTTGGCCAGTACGCAGCTGAGATCAGAGACAAGAGAAGACCTGAGCCATACAAGGGCAAGGGAATCAAGTACGTTGACGAAGTTATCAGACGTAAAGTCGGTAAGACCGGTAAGAAATAATTAAGGAGAGTGAGAATATGATTAACAAAGCATCCAGAAGCGAAATTCGCGAAAAGAAGCATAGAAGATTACGTCATCATTTAAACGGAACTGCAACTACTCCTCGTCTGGCAGTATTTCGTTCCAACAAGCACATCTATGCACAGATTATTGATGACACAGTTGGTAAAACTTTAGTATCCGCTTCTACTCTCCAGAAGGACGTAAAAGCAGAGCTTGAGAACACTGATGATGTACAGGCTGCAGCAAAAGTTGGAGCAGTGATCGGTAAAAAAGCTGTTGAGGCTGGTATCGAGAGCGTTGTTTTCGACAGAGGTGGATATATCTACCACGGAAAAGTTAAAGCACTGGCAGATGCAGCAAGAGAAGCTGGACTGAAATTCTAAGAGGAGGAAAAGAACACATGAAACGTAATCTTATTGATGCTAGTCAGTTAGAGTTAGAAGATAAAGTAGTATCAATCAAGCGTGTTACCAAGGTTGTTAAAGGTGGTCGTAACTTCCGTTTCACAGCTTTAGTTGTTGTAGGTGACGGCAATGGACACGTTGGTGCAGGTTTAGGAAAAGCAGCAGAAATTCCGGAGGCGATCCGCAAAGGTAAAGAGGACGCTATGAAGAAACTTGTTACTGTTGCAAGAGACGAGAACAATTCCATTACACATGACTTCATCGGAAAATTCGGAAGTGCTGAGATGCTTCTGAAGAGAGCTCCGGAAGGTACTGGAGTTATCGCCGGTGGCCCGGCACGTGCCGTAATCGAGCTTGCAGGTATCAAAAACATCCGTACAAAATGTATGGGTTCCAGAAATAAACAGAACGTAGTTCTGGCAACAATCGCAGGCCTGAGCCAGTTAAAGACTCCGGAAGAGGTTGCAAAGCTCCGCGGAAAATCTGTAGATGAGATTCTGGGTTAAGGAGGATATGGAAATGGCAGATACAATCAAGGTTACACTGGTAAAATCTCCGATCGGTGCAGTACCGAAACACAAAAAAACTGTAAAAGCTATGGGTCTTACAAAGATGCATAAAACAGTTGAGATGCCAGACAACGCTGCAACCAGAGGAATGATTCAGCAGGTGCAGCACCTGGTAAAAGTAGAAGATTAAGGAGGTGCCAGAATGGAATTATCAAACTTAAGACCCGCAGAGGGTTCCAAGCATAGCGATAACTTCAGAAGAGGCCGTGGACATGGTTCAGGAAACGGCAAAACTGCTGGTAAAGGACATAAAGGACAGCTTGCTCGTTCCGGCCACAAGAAACCGGGATTCGAGGGAGGTCAGATGCCTTTATACAGACGTCTTCCTAAGAGAGGCTTCACTAACAGAAACTCTAAAGAAATTATCGCAATCAATGTAGACGTTCTCAATCGTTTTGAGGATGGCGCAGAGGTTACAGTTGACAGCTTACTTGCAAGCGGTGCAATCTCCAAGATCGGTGATGGTGTTAAGATCCTTGGAAACGGCGAGCTTACAAAAAAACTTAATGTTAAAGTAAACGCTGTCAGCGAGACTGCAAAAACAAAAATTGAAGCTGCTGGTGGTACAGTAGAGGTGATCTAATGTTTGAGACTCTTAAGAGTGTTTTCAAAGTAAAGGAAATGAGAAGAAAGCTTCTCTATCTGATCTGGATGATATTCGTGATCAGAATCGGATCCCAGCTTCCTGTACCGGGAGTCGACAGTGACTTCTTTAAGCAGTGGTTTGAATCTAATACCGGTGACGCATTCAATTTCTTTGATGCGTTCACCGGCGGTTCCTTTACTCAGATGTCAATTTTTGCATTGAACATCACACCTTACATTACTTCTTCCATTATCATTCAGCTTCTTACCATTGCCATTCCGGCACTGGAAGAGATGCAGCGTGACGGAGAAGAAGGAAGAAAAAAGCTTACAGCAATCACACGTTATGTAACGGTTGGTCTTGCTCTGTTTGAGTCTGTTGCCATGGCAATCGGATTCGGACGTCAGGGTATGATCCCGAACATGAACTTCCTTAAAGGAGTCGTAGTTGTTGCAAGTTTAACAGCGGGTTCCGCAATGCTTATGTGGTTGGGCGAGCGTATTACAGAGAAGGGCATTGGAAATGGTATTTCCATCGTCCTGACTATCAATATCGTGTCCAGGATCCCGAGTGATATGTCCCTTCTTTATGAGAACTTCGTCAAGGGCAAAACAATTGCAAAAGGAATGCTTGCAGCCTGCATCATTGCTGTGATTATTCTGTTTGTTGTAGTGCTCGTACTTATCCTCAACGGAGCAGAGAGAAGAATTCCGGTTCAGTATTCCAGAAAGATGGTTGGACGTAAAATGATGGGCGGTCAGTCCACAAACATCCCGCTCAAGGTAAATACTGCCGGCGTTATCCCGGTTATTTTTGCTTCTTCTATCATGTCTTTCCCGTCGATCATTGCTCAGTTCGCTGGCAAAGGAAACGGAACGGGCATCGGAAGTGAGATATTAAGAGGACTTTCCTCCAATAACTGGTGTAATCCAAGTCAGATCCAGTACAGCTGGGGTCTGATCGTGTATGTAGTACTTTGCGTATTTTTCGCATACTTCTATACATCAATTACCTTTAATCCGTTGGAAGTAGCCGATAATATCAAAAAGCAGGGCGGTTTTATCCCAGGCATCCGTCCGGGAAAACCGACTTCAGATTATTTGACTAAAATCCTGAATTATATTATATTTATAGGTGCAGTAGGTCTTGTTATCGTGGCCGTTATACCGTTCTTCTTCAACGGTGTGTTCGGTGCGGATGTTTCCTTCGGCGGTACATCTATCATCATCATCGTAGGTGTTATCCTGGAGACCGTTAAGCAGGTGGAATCTCAGCTGCTTGTGCGTAATTACAAAGGCTTCCTGAACTAATTGAAAATGAAGGTTGCGGTGCGAAAGTGTCGCAGCCTTGATTTGTAAACAGGACTGTCTGAAAATCAGGCAGAAAACAGGAAAATGGAGGGTATGCTATGAGAATTATTATGTTGGGTGCACCAGGGGCAGGTAAAGGTACTCAGGCTAAGAAAATTGCGGCGAAATATGGGATTCCGCACATCTCCACAGGAGATATTTTCCGTGCCAACATCAAAAACGGTACCGAGCTTGGAAACAAAGCAAAAACTTACATGGATCAGGGACTTCTTGTTCCGGATGAACTGACCTGCGACCTTGTTGTTGACAGAATCCAGCAGGATGACGCACGGGAAGGGTATGTTCTGGATGGTTTCCCGAGAACAATTCCGCAGGCAGAATGTCTGACAGAGGCTCTGAACAAACTTGGAAGCAAAATTGACTATGCGATTGATGTGGATGTGCCGGATGATAACATCGTGAAACGTATGGGCGGACGCCGTGCATGTGTGAAATGTGGTGCAACTTATCACGTTGTATTTGCAGCACCGAAGACAGAGGGTGTATGCGATACCTGTGGTGACAAGCTTGTACTCCGTGAAGATGACAAGCCGGAAACAGTCCAGAAGCGTCTGAATGTTTATCATGAGCAGACACAGCCATTGATTGACTATTACACCACACAGGGTGTTTTGAAGACGGTAGACGGAACCAGGGATCTGAATGAGGTATTCCAGGAGATCGTTGACATCTTAGGAGAATAAGAATGTCCGTAACAATTAAGACACAGCATGAAATTGAACTTATGAGAGAAGCAGGCCATCTTCTTGAGAAGGTGCATGACGGTTTGATCCCTTACATCAAACCGGGTGTCAGCACCAAAGAGATTGATAAGATCGGGGAAGAAATGATCCGGTCTATGGGCTGTATTCCGAACTTTCTGAACTACGGAGGTTTTCCGGCTTCTTTCTGCATCAGCCTGAATGATGAGGTTGTGCATGGAATTCCATCCGAGGAGAAGATCATCCAGGACGGGGATCTGGTTAAGATCGACGCCGGCCTGATTTATAAGGGCTACCATTCTGACGCAGCACGTACCTATGCGGTAGGTGAAGTATCCAAAGAAGCACAGCAGCTCATTAAAGTTACAAGAGAGTGCTTTTTTGAAGGACTGAAAATGGCAAAAGCAGGAAATCATTTAAATGATATTTCCAAAGCCATCGGAGCCCACGCAGCGAAATACCGTTACGGTATTGTACGTGACCTTGTAGGACATGGAATCGGAACTCATCTTCATGAGGATCCGCAGATTCCAAACTTCCCGCAGAAGCGCAGGGGCATCAAGCTCCTTCCGGGAATGACCCTGGCCGTCGAGCCCATGATCAACCTTGGTCGTGCGGACGTGGCATGGCTGGACGATGAGTGGACAGTAGTAACCATGGATGGTTCACTTTCCGCCCATTATGAAAACACGATTCTCATCACTGATGGGGAACCAGAGATTCTGACGCTTACGAATCTGTAAGCAGCAATTGTTGTTATGACATAGGAGGTAAAAAATGTCAAAAGCAGATGTGATCGAAGTAGAAGGCACTGTTCTGGAGAAACTGCCTAACGCGATGTTTAAAGTAGAACTGGAAAACAAACATGTGGTACTTGCACATATCAGTGGCAAGCTCCGTATGAATTTTATCCGTATTCTCCCGGGAGATAAAGTAACGATCGAACTTTCTCCGTATGATCTTTCCAAGGGAAGAATCATCTGGAGAGATAAATAAGAAATATTGTAAAAGATGACCTGGTGGCGTTAAGCTGCCGGGTCTTTTTTTGCCTTTTCTGCAGAAAAAGAATCTGAAGTGGAGTTTATTACTCACATTTATTTCACGCTTTAAACATAAAGGGAACAGATTTTGCTGATATACGCCGGGAATGATAGAGAACTATCATTCCCGGCGTTTTTTATGCTACAGGAAAATATTCTGTGATGTTCCGATAACATCAGGCAGGATTCTTTATTATAAGAACAGATGCCGCATCATCCGATTCCGCCAAGTACAATTCCAAGAATCAGAACCAGAAAACAAACAGGAACATAAATATATTTACACACCGGATAAAAATATTTCGTGAACGGTTTCTCACGTCCTTTGCTGACCTGATTTTCCACATAGCTCCGGCCGAAGATCCAGAAGAACATGATTCCTGCAAGTCCTGCGCCGAGAGGACAGATATAGATGGAAAGCACATCCATCCAGTCAGAAACAATGCCCTGGATCAGCAGAGAAGCTACAACGCCGATCATTGCGATCACCATGCAGGAAGGAGTCCGGCCAAGACCTGTTTTTTCCTGGACTGTGGCAATGGGTGCTTCATAAAGGTTCATAAGCGAGGTCATACCTGCAAGGAATACAGCTACGAAAAAGATGATGGCAATGATCCGTCCGCCGGGCATGGTTTTGATCAGGTGCGGCAGGTAGATGAACAAAAGTCCGGGACCGCCCTGGTCAAGCTTGGCTCCGGTGGTCGCCATGGCCGGAATGATCACAAGAGCTGCCAGCATGGCGGCAATGGTATCAAAAAGAGCCACTCTTGCAGCAGAAGCCGGGATATCCTCACTGTCCGGAAGATAGGAACCGTAGATCAGGGTTCCGTTTCCGGCCACAGACAGGGAGAAAAATGCCTGCCCCAGTGCAAAGATCCAGGTGGAAGGCTTGGCCAGAACTTCCGGCTCCACGCGGAAGATATAGCGGTATCCTGCGTTTGAGCCCGGCTGAAACGCAACATAGATGCCAAGGATCACAAACAGGATAAAGAAAACAGGCATCATGATCTTGTTGGCTTTTTCGATACCGCTTCCAACGCCGTACATCAGGATAAACATGCAGATCACAAGAGCAGCCAGCTGCCAGAGATTATTTCCCCAGGCAGAGGCCATACCTCCGAATTGAGACTCAAAGGACTCAATATCCGCAGGTGCCAGGGTAGATCCTGTAAAGGCTCCGATCATATATCGGAAGATCCATCCCATAACAACTGTATAGCCGATAGCCATAGCCAGTGCTCCGATCACAGGGATCCATCCGAGCAGTTCGCCAGGCTTTCGCTTTCCGCGGGTTTCACAGGCCATGCCGAAGGCGTCAATGGGCCCGGAACGTGTCCCACGGCCAAAGCTCATCTCACCGATCACTCCGGTAAAGCTGATCAGTGCTACGAAAATAAAATACGGGATCAGGAACGATCCCCCTCCATACAGGGAAACTCTGGTGGGAAACATCCAGATATTTCCCATTCCAACCGCAGACCCGATGCAGGCAAGAATGAATCCCCAGCGGCTGTTAAAAGATTCTCGTTTTTTCATATAAATAAAATATCCTCTCTCCATTTGATCGTTTCAGTATAACATAATTCCGGGAAATAGGAAACTGCAGCATCTATACAGATTCAGGTATCTATACAGATCCAGGCGGATATTTGTGAGCCACATTTGTTGCCGGCTTATAACCGTATAGCTGCGAAGCAGTTATGAGCCGGGCTCATCGGCGCAGGGCATTATCATAAAATCGAAAGTGATCCGGTCTGTGTCGTGACTGGGTATACTCAAACATCACGCCATCACTGTTATAAGTCTGGCTGGACACCACAGCCACGCAGTTATAATCTTTTACATTCAGATGAAGATATTTTTCATCAATTTCCGTAACCTTTTCCACAGTCATGACACGTTTGCTGTTGACAATGGTCATATGAAGCTCCTGCTCCAGGTATTCATAGATAGAATGGCTGGCAATCTCGGCAGTAAGGCCGGGAACGGATTCCTTCAGAAAATAATTATGGTTGATGATCAGTGGGATATCTTCAAGATAATGGATACGCTGAATATAATATACTTCTGCACCAGCGGGAAATCCTGTGTAAGCAGACTGCTTTTTGCTGATACAAAGTTCTGTAAAGAGAGCCACCTCTGTATGGGCATTCTGACCGTTCCTTGCAGCAGATTCCTTGAAGGTTTCAATCTCTCCGATGGTGAAAGCAGTCTGTTCGTTTGGACGGTAGATATTGCGGACACCTTTTCCCTGCATGGTCTGTACATAGCCATCACTGACAAGAAGACGGACTGCACGGCGCAGGGTATTGCGGGAGCAGCCATAAGTCCGGATCAGAGTGTTTTCGGAAGGCAGAAGCTCCTGATAGGCAAAGGTGTTGTCCTCTATTTTCATTTTCAGATCTTTATAAATATCTTCGTAAATACTTCTGGGCATTTCAATTCTCCATTCATGTTCGGTCAAAAATATATAGAGGGATTTATGATTTCTGAAATAATTATAAGAGATTTTCCCGGCAAGTGCAATGAAAATGCCGGAAAATGTTTAAACAAGTTAAAAAACATATTGATATGTTATGAAGACAGTATGAGAAATATAGATGAAATCAATTTGCGGCTATTCAAAACCATGATACTGGATTTCGAACGCATATAAGCTGTAAGCTGCGCGTAAACAAAAAAGGAAATGTGACAGTGTAAAAACAGATCACATTTCCCCTTCTTTTATCAAAACTAAAATAAAGTCAGGCCTCTTTTTTCTTATAAGAAAGATTCCTGAAGCTGCTGCAGGCAGAAGCGCTGCTTCGGGTAACTGCCGGTGTATCAGCAGTATTCCGGTCTGCACTGATCAGCCATACAGCATAGAAGGCAGGAACCAGACAGAGCCATACGCCTGAGAGACCGCAGGTCATATACAGGATCAGAGACAGAGCTGCACCTGTATGGAAAGAAAGCAGCGTCATTCCGTAGAATTTTGCTTTATCGCACTGTGCGCTGTCCTTTTTCATAAGAAACTGTGTGACAGCTGTGGTGAACTGACGGAGATTGTTGGTGGAAAAGATCGTTGAGCTGTTATATCCGCCGGGAGCCTTGAAGGTACACCACTGGAAAGGCATCGCAAAGAACACGGGGTAAAGAGCGACAACCGGAGACATTCCGGAAGGAAAGAATCCCAGGAGCAGGATCGCAAAGATATCGATCCCGATACTGATAAAACGAAGATCTGTGGAAAAATGCTCCGGGATCCAGACCGTAAGGATCACAGCAGCCATATATATGAGAAGCGCACCCACACGCAGTAGCATATCCGAAAAATCCCTGCCTATGAGATCACGAACAACACCAAGAAGGTTGGCTGTCTGGGCATTGCCAAAAAGATCAGCTCTTGACACAATGGCATAAAGCCCCAGGTATCCACCGATAAAAGATAAGGTGTAATGTATCAGAAAACGATACTTCATTTCCGTATGCATATGTAAAGATTCCTTTCATTAAAATAGGCAGATTCCATATGTCTGCCGGACTTTGCCACCCATTATAATACAGCCCGTAAAAAAAATCAAAAATTTTTTAAATTTTTCTTGCATTTCAGGAAAACAGGTGTTAGTATATATTTCAAGCGCGCAAATACTGTGTATGAGTGCGCCTGTGAAACTGCAGATATGAGACTAATTTACGGAAGGAGGATTTCCAGTGAAAGTAAGATCATCTGTAAAGCCGATCTGCGAGAAGTGCAAGGTCATTAAGAGAAAGGGATCCATCAGAATCATCTGTGAGAACCCGAAGCACAAACAGCGTCAGGGTTGATTTCCATATCGGAACTTCTTTGGAATGTTTGTGAAACGTGCGGCTGCAGTATGAAACACCCGGTAGGGTTGTTCTGCTGAACAGATAATAAGCATGTATTGCCTAATACCGAGAGGCAACAGCGGTTAAGATCCGCAATTTCGGAAAGGCTGTGATTCGCCAATTACAGCTGGGTGTTTTACCGAGGCACCCCAATTAGGAAACTAGAAAAGAAAGCGGCAGGTCGATATGTCCCATTTCACCTTGCGAGAGCAAGTGACATACGATATGCGGAACTTTCAGAAACAGAAAATGGAGGAAACAGTACATGGCTCGTATAGCTGGTGTAGACTTACCAAGAGAGAAACGTATTGAAATCGGTCTTACCTACATTTATGGAATTGGTAGACCAAGCGCAGACAAAATTCTTGCTAAAGCAGAGGTTAATCCTGACACACGTGTCAGAGATCTGACTGATGATGAGGTTAAGAGACTGAGCGCTGTTATTGATGAGACAATGACAGTAGAAGGTGATCTGAGAAGGGAAATCGCCCTTAACATCAAGAGACTGCAGGAGATTGGATGCTACAGAGGTATCCGTCATCGTAAAGGACTCCCGGTTCGTGGTCAGAAGACTAAGACAAATGCGAGAACTCGCAAGGGACCGAAGAGAACTGTTGCAAACAAGAAGAAATAATTTATAGATATAACTAATTAATTTCAATAAAAGGAAAGTGTAGGTTAGTTTTAAAATGGCAAAAGTTACAAAGAAAACGACAAAACGTCGTGTCAAGAAAAACGTTGAACACGGACAGGCACACATTCAGTCTTCCTTCAACAATACAATCGTCACACTGACAGATAACGAAGGAAACGCTCTTTCATGGGCAAGTGCCGGTGGTCTTGGATTTAAAGGTTCAAGGAAATCTACCCCTTATGCAGCACAGATGGCAGCAGAGACTGCAACAAAGGCTGCTTTAATTCATGGATTAAAAACAGTAGACGTTATGGTAAAAGGCCCGGGCTCAGGCCGTGAAGCTGCAATCCGTGCGCTTCAGGCATGCGGACTTGAAGTAACCAGCATTCGTGACGTAACTCCGGTTCCTCACAACGGATGCCGTCCACCAAAACGCAGAAGAGTCTAATTAGGAGGTAGTTGAAATGGCAGTAAATAGAGTACCTGTTCTGAAAAGATGCAGATCCCTTGGCCTGGATCCGATTTACTTAGGAATTGATAAGAAGTCCACAAGACAGTTAAAACGTGCAAACCGCAAGGTGTCTGAGTATGGTCTTCAGTTAAAAGAGAAACAGAAAGCAAAATTTATCTACGGAGTTCTTGAGAAACCTTTCCGTAATTACTACAAGAAAGCCGACAGAATGCAGGGCCAGACAGGTGAGAACCTTATGGTTATGCTTGAGAGCAGACTTGACAACATCGTTTTCCGTATGGGATTTGCCAGAACAAGAAGAGAGGCTCGTCAGATCGTAGATCACAAGCACGTACTTGTTAACGGAAAATCTGTAAATATTCCGTCTTACCTGTGCAAAGCAGGAGACACAATTGAGATCAGAGAGAAGAGCAAAGGTTCTGAGAGATATAAAGGAATCCTTGAGATCACTGGCGGAAGACTTGTTCCGGAGTGGATCGACGTTGATCAGGAGAACCTGAAGGGTGTAGTTAAAGAGCTTCCTACAAGAGAGCAGATCGATGTTCCTGTAAACGAGATGCTTATCGTCGAGCTGTATTCTAAATAATTAATAACTGTTTACTGTGTCTACAGTTATAAAAATTGGTAATACCCTCGAATGTTGATTAACCCAGAAGGAGGGAACCTTATAGTGTTTGATTTCAATAAACCAAAAATCGAAATTACCGAAATATCCGAAGATAAGAAGTTTGGAAGATTCGTTGTAGAGCCTCTGGAAAGAGGTTATGGTACTACCCTTGGCAATTCTTTAAGAAGAATTATGCTGTCCTCCCTTCCGGGAGCTGCAGTAAGCCAGGTGAAGATCGATGGTGTACTTCATGAATTCAGCTCTATTCCGGGCGTGAAGGAAGATGTGACCGAGATCATCATGAATCTGAAATCTCTTGCCATCAAGAATCACAGCAGTGACAATGAGCCGAAGACCGCATACATTGAGTGTGAGGGAAAAGGTGTTGTTACAGCAGCTGATATCCAGGCAGATCAGGATATTGAGATCATGAACCCGGATCAGGTGATCGCAACCCTGAACGGTGGAAAAGACTGCAGACTGGCCATGGAGCTTACCATTACCAAGGGACGTGGCTATATCAGTGCAGACAAAGGCAAAACCGATGACATGCCGATCGGTATGATCGCAGTGGATGCGATCTACACACCGGTAGACAGAGTCAACATGATCGTAGAGAATACACGAGTTGGTCAGGTAACTGACTTCGACAAGCTTACACTGGATGTATATACCAATGGAACACTTGATCCGGATGAGGCAGTCAGCCTTGCAGCGAAGGTTCTCAGCGAGCATTTAAGTCTGTTCATTGATCTTTCCGAGAATGCTAAGACCGCAGAGGTTATGATCGAGAAAGAAGACAATGAGAAGGAAAAGGTTCTGGAGATGAGCATTGATGAGCTTGAGCTCTCTGTTCGTTCCTACAACTGCCTTAAGAGAGCCGGTATCAATACGGTTGAAGAATTATGCAACAAGACTTCTGACGATATGATGAAGGTTCGTAATCTGGGCCGCAAATCCTTAGAGGAAGTACTTGCAAAACTCAAAGAGCTGGGACTTCAGCTCCAGCCTACCGAGGAATAATCCGGAAACAGAGTAATGAGTGGGGTGTCAGCAGCAGGGCAGTAAGACCGAACAAGCATGTCCTGGTGTCCCACAGATGGAGGATAATAAAATGGCAAAATATAGAAAATTAAGCAGAACATCTAACCAGAGAAAAGCACTTCTCAGAAATCAGGTTACAAACCTTCTTTATCACGGAAAGATCGTGACAACAGAAGCTAAGGCTAAAGAGATCCGTAAGATCGCTGAGGGACTTATTGCTATGGCTGTACGTGAGAAAGACAATTTCGAAACAGTTACAGTAACAGCTAAGGTTGCTCGTAAAGATGCTGACGGAAAACGTGTAAAAGAAGTTGTAGACGGTAAGAAGAAAACAGTTTACGACGAAGTTCAGAAAGAGATCAAGAAAGATGCTTCTTCCAGACTTCATGCACGTCGTGAGATGATGAAAGTTTTCTATCCTGTAACAGATGTTCCTGCTAAGGGCGCTGGCAGAAAGAAAAACACAAAAGAAGTTGACATGGTTGACAAGATGTTCAGCGAGATCGCTCCGAAATACGCAGATCGTAACGGTGGTTACACAAGAATCGTTAAGATCGGACAGCGTAAGGGCGATGCAGCTATGGAAGTTCTTATCGAGCTTGTATAATTTACTTCTGACCGATTTAAAGGACATTTGCAGAAATGCAAATGTCCTTTTTTTATATTCCAAAAAGTTTGAAAAAATGCATAAATGGTGGATTTTCGACCATAAATTACATGAAGATACCATAATTTGAATAACAAATCATGGTATAATATATAGAACAAAAGGTAACAATGATGGAGTAAAAGGGGATACATATATATGACGATGATGACCATTGCCATTTGTGACGACATGCAGGTGGATGCAAGGAGACTTCACAAACAGCTTGAGCGGATCGTTCCAGGGTCAGAAATTCGGATATTTAAAAGCGGCGAGCTTTTACTGGAAGAATTGGAAAAGAAAAGGAAACCTTATGATGCAATCTTTGTGAACATTGATTCAAAGAAAGTAGACGGACTGGAAACAATACGGAAGATACGGGAAAAAGAAATGTCAATGGCAGTGCTTTTTATGAGCAGAAGCGATGAATATTACAGAGAGGCTTTTGACCTGTTTGCATATAACTATTTACTGAAACCTGTAACCGAAGAAACTTTGGAATATGTAATGAAACCACTGAAGAAGCTACTTTGCAACGGAAATGATGATCGGGTGATCCATTTTCAGTATCGCGCCCGTGTGTATACGGTGCGGTACAGTCAGGTGAGTTATATTACCAGCAGTCTTCATATCGTGAATTTCCATAAGACAGACGGAAGCATACTTCAGTGCCGAGGTAAGTTGAAAGATTTTGAAAAACAGCTTGATGACAGTACATTTTTGCGGTGTCATCAGAGTTTTATAGTAAATATGGAACGGGTCACAGGAGCTGAAAATGACAGCTTTCATATTGGCGAGCATGTAATACCGATCTCTCGATCCTATAACCGGAATGCACATGAGAAATATGAGGAATATCTGAGGCTTCAGCAGGAATATGACGAGGAAGAAGAGGATTAACTTGATTATTATCCTTTTTTAGCGTACAATCGGTAATGTACGAAATACGACTACACGTATGCGAAAGGATGATAAACATGGTCGGTGGGACTTTTGGTATTACCGGACAGAAACAATATAGGAATGATTTGGGACAGTTTCCCGGATATGATAAATTTGCAGAAGATAAAAAGGAAAGCAGAGAGGAACTGTTTTCCTTTACGTCTTGTGCATTTTTTTGTTGCCTGAGATGATGCGACGTTTTATACTGACATTGGAAATACTGTTTGTATCGCTTTTTCTTCTGGGAGGAAGTTTTCCGGAAACAGAAGCTGCCCGGAATACATCAGGAAGATTTAGCTGGAAGGACCGCAGGACCATTGCACATGCTCTGGGAGGTATGGACGGAAAGGATTACCTGAATTCCAGAGAGGGATTTCTGTTCATGTATGAACAGGGAGTACGTCTTTTTGAATTGGATCTTTCCAGGACATCAGATGGAGTATGGGTCTGCAGGCATAACTGGAACGATTCCATGGGACAGTGGGATGGCAACGGAAAAAAAGTCCTTACAGAAAAGGAATTCAGACAAAGTAAAATATATGGGAAATACACCCCCATGACACTGGAGGATTTTTTTCTTCTTCTGAAAGATTATCCGGATGCATATGTGCTGATCGATTCCAAACAGTATTCTCTTCGCAATTATCAGAGAACGCTGGAGGATTACAGTGATTATGTGGAAATCGCCAGGAATGCAGGTGCCGGTGAGACGCTGGATCAGATCATTCCGGAAATCTACAATGAAGCAATGTTTCCCGGGACGGCCATGATCTATTCCTTTCCTTCCTATGTATATTCACTGTGGCAGGAGTATTCTGTGGAAGAGCTGGAGCATATTGCATCCTTCTGTAAAGAAAAGGGAATTCCGGCAGCAACAGTATACTGGGAGTACTGGTCAGAAGAAAAGGAGAAGATCTTCGAAAAAAATGGGATCAGTCTGTATGTTTATACGGTCAATGACCGTGACCAGGCCAGAAGATATATTTCACAGGGCGCAGAAGGAATCTGTACCGATTTCCTGACAGCGGAAGATCTTTGGTAAGAGAAATAAAAACAAAGGAATCAGAAGATTATGAAAATAAGAACAACTATTGCTGTGATGGCAGCAAAGATCACAGGACATGTCTGTAAGCTTATGGGCCGGCAGGGTGTGACCTGGGCCGGTAAGGTCGCGATGAAGATCTGTCCGGATATCCTGGAAGAGCTTTCTTCTCAGGTAAGAGAAAAAATATTTGTAGTATGCGGAACCAACGGAAAGACCACAACCAATAACATGCTGTGCGCAGGCCTTGAGGCAGAGGGAAAAAAGGTCATCTGCAATCATACCGGTTCAAATATGCTGAACGGAGTTGTGGCAGCCTTTGTATTGGGGGCCAAATTCAGCGGAAAACTGGATGCGGATTATGCCTGTATAGAGGTGGATGAGGCATCCACAAGACATGTGTTCACAAGAATCAAACCGGATTATATGGTTATGACCAATCTGTTCCGTGATCAGCTGGACCGTTATGGCGAGATCGATATCACTATGAACATCCTGGAAGAAATGATGAAAAAGGTTCCGGATATGAAGGTCATTGTCAATGGCGACGATGCACTGTCTGCATATCTTGCCATGGACTGCGGAAATCCTTTTGTAACCTACGGGATCAGCAAACCGGTGATCGAGAACAAAACAAACGAGATCCGTGAGGGCCGGTTCTGTAAGTGCTGTGGAGAAAGACTGATCTACAGCTTCTATCATTACAGTCAGCTGGGTGACTACAGATGTCCGAAATGCGGCTTTAAACGTCCGGAGATCGACTTTGATGCCACAGATGTGAAGGTGGATGATCAGATCGCCTTTACAGTGGAAGATAAACGGATCGTGGCCAATTATAAGGGATTCTATAATGTGTATAATATTCTGGCTGCTTATGCGGGAATTCGTACCGCAGGCTTTAAGGCGGAGCATTTTAATGAGATGCTCCGGAAGTTTAACCCGGAGAACGGACGCAATGAACAGTTTCGGATCAAGGGCACCGGTGTTGTTCTGAATCTAGCTAAGAATCCGGCCGGTTTTAACCAGAACATTTCAGCTGTGATGCAGGACGGATCACCAAAGGATATCATCATTGTGATCAATGATAATGCACAGGATGGAAAAGATATCTCCTGGCTCTGGGATGTGGATTTTGATCTTTTCGGAGGGGACAATATCAATTCCATCACAGTCAGTGGTATCCGGTGTCAGGATATGCGCCTCCGTCTGAAATATGTGGATATCCCGTCCATGCTGGAAAATGATGTGGAGACAGCCATCCGCAAACGAATCGGGGATGGATGCGGCAATCTTTATGTACTTGTTAATTATACGGCGCTGTTTGGCACCAGAAATATCCTGAAGAAACTGGAGGGTGAGAAATGAAGATAACGATAGGACATTTATATCCGGATCTTCTGAACCTTTACGGTGACAGAGGAAATATCCAGTGTCTGATGAAGCGCTGTCTCTGGAGAGGAATCGAGGCAGAAACCATAGCCTACGAACTGGATGACAGAATCGATTTTTCCAAACTGGATATCGTACTTCTTGGCGGTGGCTCCGACAGAGAACAGATGCTGGTATGTGAAAAGCTGAAAGAAATCCAGAAGGATTTCAAGGCGTATGTGGAAGATAATGGAGTTGTGATCGCAATCTGTGGAGGGTATCAGCTCCTTGGAAATTATTATAAAACTGATCAGGGAATGATCGAAGGGCTGAAGCTTGTAGATATGAGCACTGAGCAGGGAAAAGGCCGCCTTATTGGAAACATTGTGATGCAGAGCGATCTTTTTGATATGCCTATCGTAGGCTTTGAAAATCATGGAGGGCGTACCACCATCGGAAACAACAGATCCCTGGGGAAGGTTCTGTCAGGATACGGAAATGACGGACAATCCGGAGAGGAAGGGGTTGTATACAAAAATGTGATCGGTACGTATCTTCACGGACCACTTCTTCCCAAGAATCCGCAGCTTGCAGATCTTCTGATCAGCCGTGCACTGGAAAAGAAATACGGTAAAAAGATCGAACTTGAGAAACTGGACGACAGCGAGGAACAGGAGGCAAACTCCTATATTTTCCACCGCTTTGTAAAAAACGAAGGATAAGAGGGCAGTATGGCAAAATCAAACAATCAGAAGGCGAAGATCCTGTACCTTGAAAAAATGCTGCGGGAAACAGGGGAGCATCGGGTAATATCTATGCAGAAGATCCTTGAGAATCTTGAGAAACAGGGAATCCGTGCAGAGCGAAAGAGCATTTATGATGATGTGGAGGTATTACGTTCTTTTGGAATGGATATCCGTTATACAAGAGAACGGCCGGGTGGTTATTATCTTGCCGGTGAGAGTGCCGGAGAGGAACAGCTGTCTGAAGAACCCGGGCTGACTGCTGAAGCTAAGGATATTCGTGAAACTAAAGATATTCATGAGACATCTGTGACAGGGTACCGGAAGCTTCTTGAGGCTTCAGCCGGAACCATAAAAAAAGAAATAAAACTTCTCTGTGCCGGAGCTGTACAGGTGGAGGTGAGAGACTTTTTCGGCACAGCTGCAGAATATAAAATGAAAGATAGCGGAGATCTGACGGTAACTGCAGAACTTCCGGAAAATGGAAAATTCTACGGATGGCTGACCGGGATGGGCGGCAGTGTACGTATCCTGAAACCCAAGAAATCTGCAGCCGCCTACAGAGACTATCTGAAATCACTGGCAAAGGACTATAAAGGCTTATAGGAGAGATTTGATCATGAAGAAAAAAACAGCAATCCTGCTTGTGGGAGCTTTTGTCTTTACAGCAGCCTTTTCCGGCTGTGGAAAAAACAAAGAGGCGACAGAGGCAGCCAATGAAAGTGTGGAGTCTGAAGACCCGGAAGGAAAAGCCAAAAACAGCGATGATGCAGAGAAAGAAGAAAAAGAAGAAGCAAAGGAAACTGCGGCAGCAGATAAGAAAGTAGGTGTGTTTCTGCCTTCATCAGCAGATGATCCCCGTTGGTCTGCTGATGGAGAAACTCTTCAGAATACACTGGAAGATGATGGATATGATGCAGAGATATTTTGGGCAGATGAAGACAGTGATACGCAGGTATCCCAGATTCAGTCTATTCTGGATGATGAAGAGCTTTCTGCACTTGTCATCGCACCTGCAGATGCTTACAGCCTGAACGATGTGCTGGAGCAGGTGTACGAGAAATCCATTCCCGTGATTTCGTACGATCAGCTGATCATGGATACAGATAAGGTCAACTATTATGTTACCTTTAATACAAGAAAAGCCGGAAAAATGGTGGGAGATTCCATCATAAAAAAAATGGATCTGGAGAAAGCACGGGAAGAAAAGAAAACTCTGACCATTGAGTTCCTTATGGGCTCTCCGGATGATCGTGACGCACTGTTCTTTTATAATGGAGTGATGGAGAAGCTTCAGGAATATTTCGACGATGGAACACTGGCATGTACTTCAGGAAAGCTGACCTTTGATGATACTGCAGTGATGCGTTCCGGAAGAAATACCGCAAAGAATGATATGGCGGAGATCCTTTCTCAGAATTATACAGAGGATGCGCCGGATATTATCTGCACAGGTGCCGATGACCTTGCACTTGGGGCTGTGGATGCTCTGGAGGATGCTGGATATGTGTCTGGAGAGGATGGCTGGCCTATGATCACAGGAGGCGGCTGTGAGGCAGAAGCAGTGACAGCTGTGATCCAGGGAAAGATTGAGGATGATCTGCTGTTTGATAACCGTGTACTGGCAAATGATTGTGTAACGATGGTGGATGCTATTCTGAAAGGGGAGAAACCGGAGATCTCCGATTATGAGCAGTATGATAACGGGACCAAGATCGTGGGAACTGTGACCAGTGATATCCAGCTGATCGATGCAGATAATTATCAGATGCTTGTGGATGACGGATATTATGAAGAGAATGAAATCATGCCGGAGGCAACTGCCACACCAACGCCGACAGTGACACCGGAAGCTACGGTGACGGAAGAACCGGATATAGATGAAAATACAACGGAAGCTGCATCGGCTTCATCGGAAAAGGAAGAAACGGAAATTTCCGGAACACCGACACCGGAGGAAACAGTAACTCCGACACCTTCAGAGAAGCCAGAAAAGGATGCCACTGCATAAATCAGAAATGACATCATGATCCGGCTGTGATAAAAATAAAAATACTCCTGGAAACAATGTATATAAGTTTTCAGGAGTATTTTTTATGATAAATCTTATTCACGGAAAGTAAGTTTGCCATCAGCAATGGAATCAATGATAGCAAGAGATTCCAGGTGGATACCCATGTCACGGATGGTCTGTCCGCCGGACTGGAAGCCTTTTTCGATAACGATTCCGGCTCCTTCAAGAGTTGCGCCGGATTTCTTAACGATGTCGATCAGACCGAGAAGTGCACAGCCATTGGCAAGAAAATCATCGATCAGGAGTACGTGATCTTCCGGTCCGAGAAATTTCTTGGAAAGGATCACATCGTAAACTTTCTTGTGGGTGAAAGACTCTACCTTGGTGGTGTACATCTCGCCGTCAAGGTTCACACTCTGTGCTTTTTTGGCAAATACAACCGGTACATGGAAATACTGTGCCGCAATACAGGCAATACCGATACCGGAAGCTTCGATGGTAAGGATCTTGGTGATTGGACAGTGGTCAAAACGTTTCTTGAATTCTTTGCCGACCTCGTTGATCAGGTCAATATCCATCTGATGATTCAGAAAGCTGTCCACTTTTAAAATATTTCCTTCTTTTACTACGCCGTCTGTCAGAATTCTGTCTTTTAAAAGCTGCATGAAATTTATCTCCTTTGATTTATCACATTAATATATGTTTACCGCCCACGGACAGAGCAGTAATATTTTTAATATGTATCATACGACAATATTTGCGTGAGTGCAATTATTTTTGACAAAAAAACATAAAATTATTATAATAGATAAGATGACGAAGAAAGGAACAGGCACAGATGAAAGAGTACGAAGTAATCTGGGAAATTTTTAACAAATGCCCGAGAAATCAGATGCGTGATGTATTTGTGGAAGAAGTGGAGATTGCAGATCCGGAAGCGTATGTGAAACAGAAATTTCAGGGGAAGGATGTCTCCTACGAGAAGACAGTACTGGAAGACGGAACCATCATTTTTGACATTCAGACATCTATGATCCGGCAGCGCTGTTCTTTCACGGAAATCTGAAGGAGGAAATACACATGAAAGAAACACATGTGCACGTTCTCGAGGATGGAACCGTTCTTGAGCATACCCACGGGGAACAGGAACATGTGCATACTCACGATAGCACACATCCTCATCATCACAGCCACGCACAGACCAAGGCCGTACTCAACAGACTTTCCAGGGCCATTGGTCATATGGAATCCATTAAGCGTATGGTGGAGGAAGGACGTGACTGCAGCGAAGTGCTGATCCAGCTGTCAGCCGTAAAATCTGCGATCAATAATACAGGCAAGATCATACTGCAGGATCATATAGAACACTGCATCGTGGATGCAGTAGAGCATGGAGACAGGGATGCTATCAAAGAACTGGAAAAAGCGATCGACAGATTTATGAAGTAAGGTAAGGAGTTCATGAGAGATCATGAATGAGAAAAATGCACGGACAGAGAGTCAGTTCGGTCAGTGTAAATACAAAGAATGAGAGGAATCTATTATGGCAAAAGAGTGTAGCAATACATCCTGCAACAAATCAAGCTGTGAAGGCTGCGGAGAGAAGAAAAACCAGAGCCTCATGGCAGAACCAAATGTTTTTTCTGACGTAAAACATGTGATCGGAGTTGTCAGCGGAAAGGGAGGCGTGGGTAAATCCTTCGTAACAGGCTCCCTGGCAAACCTGATGGCTTCCAAGGGATATAAAGTGGGCATTATGGATGCTGATATCACCGGTCCGTCCATCCCGAAGATGTATGGCATCAAGGGCAATGCACAGGGCAGTGACAATGGGATCTATCCGATGCCAACTGCAAATGGAATCGAGGTTATGTCTGTAAACCTTCTTCTTCCGGATGAGGAGACACCGGTGATCTGGAGAGGTCCGGTCCTTGCAAATATGGTAAAACAGTTTTGGAGTGATGTGATCTGGGGTGAATTGGATTATCTCTTTGTAGATATGCCGCCAGGAACCGGAGATGTTCCGCTGACAGTATTCCAGTCCCTGCCGATCGAGGGTGTTGTGATCGTTACTTCCCCGCAGGATCTGGTCCGCATGATCGTCAAGAAGGCCTATAATATGGCTGATATGATGAAGGTTCCGGTCCTTGGAATCGTGGAGAACTATAGCTATGTGAAATGTCCGGACTGCGGAAAAGAGATCAAGGTCTTTGGCGAGAGCCATATCGATGAGATCGCTGCAGAATTGAAGGTTCCGGTCCTGGGCAAGATGCCGATTGACGTGAAGCTTGCAGAGCTTGCAGACAGCGGTCTGTTCAGTAAGATCGAGAATGAGTATATCACCGCGGCAGCAGACGTGATGCCGAAGGCTGAAGCGTAAGTAATAAGAATAATATCTGACCGATATCAATAACAGAAAAGACCACCGGAATTGAGTATATAAGGATCGTAATAACCTTATGGCAGATTCCGGTGGCTTTTTTTAACTGGATCAGGGAAATATCCTGCTTCAATCGCGAAAAGCAGTAAGCGGCAGGGACTTGATCGTATCAGATCTGGGAAAAATATTTCAGAAAACACTGGGCAGCCTGAGAAAGCTGCAGTGCTTCATGATGAGCGATCACGGCACTTCTTGCAGGCAGAGGTGTTTTCAGATGGACAGGTTCCAGGCCCGGACGGTTGCGGAGCATATAATCCGGGATACAGGCAATACCAAGTCCGATCTCTGCAAGATCGATCAGCAGATCGTTGCTGTTCAGTTCAACCTCAGGCAGCAGCTTCAGTCCCTGGGCTGCAAACACCTGATGAAGATATTCGCTGGTGGTACTCTTTGGAGCGAGCATCAGGATGGGATAATCCAGAAGATTTTCCATGGAAAGAGGAGATTTGCCCATGGTGAAATAGTCCGGATTTGCCACGAAGATATCCCGGAATTCCAGCACAGTCTGAAGCTTGGTGTGGGCCGAAAGCCGGGAATTCGGGTAGTTGGTGACGATCAGCTCAGCCTGGCCGTTTTCCAGAAGCTCCGCACATCCGATAGAAGTACTGTTGATGATCTTGATCCGTACCTCCGGATGATCCTTGTGGAAACGGCGGAGATAGGGGATGAGAAAATAGCGGCACAGAGTATCGCTGGCACCGATCCGCAGCTGACCGGTAAGATTTCCTTCTCCGGAAAGGACAGCCTCTCCCTCGTTTAGCATGGAAAGGGCCGGTTTTACATGTTGGAGAAGAAGCTCTCCCTCCGGAGTCAGGATGACCCGTTTGGTGCTGCGCACAAACAGAGTATGGCCCAGCTTTTTTTCAAGGTTTTTGACGGCCTGGCTTACTGCAGACTGTGAGATAAAAAGCTGTCTGGAAGCCTCCGAAAAGCTCAGTGTTGTGGCCACATAATAAAACACTTTGTAAAGTTCAAGATTGATATCCATATGTGAAAAATCCTCCGCTTATAAATGATATAAGATATATTAATTTTACTAATGATATTTCCTATGATACTATATTTTCAGCAGAAAAGAAAGACTGAAATGCTTTCTGCACGTTTACCATCCTTATTATCGGATATAGAGAAAGGAGCCTTCTATGAGCAACGTAAGACGTGTGTATGTAGAAAAGAAACCTGCCTTTGCAGTAAAAGCAAAGGAACTGAAACATGAGATCAAACATTATCTTGGTATCAGCACTGTGACAGCAGTCCGTGAGCTGATCCGTTATGACGTGGAGAATATCTCCGATGAAGTATTTGAGAAAGCCTGCAAGACCGTATTTGCAGAGCCGCCGGTAGATGATCTGTATCTTGAAAAATTTGATGTGGCAGAGGGCGCACGTGTATTTTCCGTAGAATTCCTTCCCGGACAGTTTGACCAGAGAGCAGATTCTGCAGTGCAGTGTGTACAGTTCCTGGATGAGAATGCAGCACCGATCATCCGTTCAGCAACTACTTATGTAATTGAAGGAACCGTTACAGATGCAGAGTTTGAGGCAATCAAACATCACTGCATCAACCCTGTGGATTCCCGTGAGACAGGTCTTGAGAAGCCGGAAACACTGGTAACAGTATTCCCGGATCCTGAGGATGTGAAGATTTTTGACGGATTCAAGGATATGGCTGAGGCTGATCTGAAGGAGCTGTACGCTTCTCTGAACCTCGCCATGACATTCAAGGACTTCCAGCATATCCAGAATTATTTCAGGAATGAAGAGAAACGCGATCCTTCCATGACAGAGATCCGCGTTCTGGATACCTACTGGTCTGATCATTGCCGTCATACTACTTTCTCCACAGAGCTTACCAGCGTGAAGTTTGATGAAGGTGATTATAAGACTCCTATCGAAAAAACATACAAAGAATATCTGGATGCCCATAAGAACATGTACAAGGGCCGTGACGATAAGTTTGTCTGCCTGATGGATCTTGCACTTATGGCAATGAAGAAACTGAAAGCAGAAGGCAAGCTGGCAGATCAGGAAGAGTCTGATGAGATCAATGCCTGCAGTATCGTGGTACCGGTGGACGTGGATGGAAAAGAAGAAGAGTGGCTGATCAACTTCAAGAATGAGACACACAACCATCCGACGGAGATTGAGCCTTTTGGTGGTGCGGCAACCTGCCTTGGCGGAGCCATCCGTGATCCGCTTTCCGGACGTACCTATGTATACCAGGCGATGCGTGTGACAGGTGCAGCAGATCCTACCGTATCCGTAAAGGAAACTCTGAAGGGAAAACTTCCGCAGAAGAAGCTTGTCCGCAGCGCAGCCCACGGCTACAGTTCCTACGGAAATCAGATCGGTCTTGCAACCGGTGCTGTAAAAGAGATCTATCATCCGGACTACGTTGCAAAACGTATGGAGATCGGTGCGGTTATGGGTGCGGCTCCGAGACGTGCGGTCATCCGTGAAAATTCCGACCCGGGAGATATCATCATCCTTCTTGGCGGACGTACCGGCCGTGACGGTATCGGCGGTGCAACAGGTTCCTCCAAGGTCCACACAGAGGCTTCCATCGAGGTTTGCGGCGCTGAGGTGCAGAAAGGTAACGCACCTACCGAGCGTAAGATCCAGAGAATGTTCCGCAGAGAGGAAGTCAGCCATATCATCAAGAAATGTAACGACTTCGGCGCAGGCGGTGTTTCCGTTGCCATTGGCGAGCTGGCACCGGGACTTCAGATCGACCTTGACAAGGTTCCGAAAAAATACGCAGGTCTTGACGGCACTGAGATCGCCATCTCTGAGTCTCAGGAGCGTATGGCTGTTGTAGTTGACCCGAAAGATGTGGATACTTTCCTGAAATTTGCAAATGAAGAGAATCTTGAGGCAGTTCCGGTTGCAGTTGTAACTGAGGAGCCACGCCTTGTCCTTAACTGGAGAGGAAAAGAGATCGTAAATATCTCCCGCGCATTCCTGGATACCAACGGTGCACATCAGGAGACCTCCGTTGAGGTTGAGATCCCGTCAAAGGACGGAAATCTTTTCGAGGAACGTCCGGATGTAACAGACGTAAAGAAAAAATGGCTGGATGTTCTTGCTGACCTGAATGTATGCTCACAGAAGGGCCTTGTGGAGATGTTTGACGGCTCCATTGGCGCAGGCAGTGTATTTATGCCTCACGGTGGCAAATATCAGCTGACAGAGACACAGTCCATGGTTGCAAAGGTTCCGGTACAGAACGGAAAAACAGAGACTGTTACCATGATGAGCTACGGCTTTGATCCATACCTTTCCTCATGGAGTCCGTATCATGGAGCTGCCTACGCAGTAACTGAGTCTGTTGCCAAGATCGTTGCAACCGGTGGTGACTATAAGAAGATCCGTTTCACCTTCCAGGAATACTTCCGTCGTATGACAGAAGATCCTAAGAGATGGAGCCAGCCGTTCTCCGCACTGCTTGGCGCTTATGCGGCACAGATCGGATTCGGCCTTCCTTCCATCGGCGGTAAGGACAGTATGTCCGGAACCTTCAATGATATTGATGTTCCTCCGACACTGGTGTCTTTCGCAGTGGATGTTGCAAAGGTAAAAGATGTGATCACACCGGAATTCAAAAAAGCAGGAAGCAGGCTGGTATGGCTCCGTGCACCGAAGGATTCCTATGATCTTCCGGATTACCCGGCTCTTATGGAGCAGTATGATAAATTACACCAGGATATCCAGGCAGGCCGTGTGATCTCCGCATATGCACTTGACCGTCATGGAATCGCTGCCGCAGTCAGCAAGATGGCCTTTGGTAACGGCATGGGCGTAAAGATCGAGCATAACCTTGATCCAAGAGATTTCTTTGCTCCGGCATTCGGTGATATCATCTGTGAGGTTCCGGATGGAAAAGTCGGTGAGCTTGCCATTACCTATACTGTGATCGGTGAGGTTACGGATAATGCGAAGTTCACCTATGGTGATACAGAGATTACTCTGAAAGAGGCGCTTTCCACATGGGAAGGAACTCTGGAGAATGTATTTAAAACAGCAGCAGGAACCGAGGATGTCAAGGCAGATGATGGTTCCCTTTACAAAGCAGACAGCATCTATGTATGCAAACATAAAGTTGCAAAACCACGTGTATTTATTCCGGTATTCCCTGGAACAAACTGCGAGTATGACAGCACCCGTGCATTTGAGAGAGCAGGTGCCGAGGTAGACGTAAAGGTATTCAAGAACCTTACAGCAGAAGATATCCATGATTCTGTAGAACTCTTTGAGAAAGCCATCGCTCAGGCACAGATGATCATGTTCCCGGGCGGCTTCTCAGCTGGAGATGAGCCGGACGGATCTGCGAAATTCTTTGCTACCGCATTCCAGAACGAGAAGATCAAGGAGGCAGTTATGAAGCTCCTCAATGAGCGTGACGGTCTTGCTCTTGGTATCTGCAACGGATTCCAGGCACTGATCAAACTTGGACTGGTACCGTACGGTGAGATCTGCGGACAGAAAGAGGATTCTCCGACACTGACCTACAACACTATCGGACGTCACGTATCCAGGATGGTTTACACCAAGGTTGTCAGCAACAAGTCTCCATGGCTTCAGAAAGCACAGCTTGGCGGCGTATACTGTAATCCGGCTTCTCATGGTGAGGGACGTTTTGTCGCAAACGATGAGTGGCTGAAGAAACTCAAGGAAAACGGACAGATCGCAACAGAGTATGTACCGGTAGATGAGACCGGATATGAGGGTGAGTTTAACGTAAACGGCTCTTATATGAACATCGAGGGTATCACAAGCCCGGATGGACGTGTCCTCGGAAAGATGGCACACAGTGAGCGTCGTGACGCAGGCGTTGCTGTTAATATCTACGGAGAACAGGATATCAAGATTTTCGAATCTGGTGTTGAGTACTTCAAGTAATATCCGTAAGCATGCAGTGGCAGGGGATTTCAGACCTCCCTGCCACTGTAAAAATACAAAAAAGCATATATTTTTTAAAAAATTAAAAAAAGTGAAAAAAACTGTTGACACAAGTCATAAACCATTATATAATAGCAAAGCGAGTTGCGGAACGGAAGAGTTCTTAAGACAAGCGTTTGTTATGGGATCTTAGCTCAGCTGGGAGAGCATCTGCCTTACAAGCAGAGGGTCATAGGTTCGAGCCCTATAGGTCCCATGTTACAAAAAAGATATGGCGAGATAGCTCAGTTGGCTAGAGCACACGGTTCATACCCGTGGTGTCGAGGGTTCGAATCCCCCTCTCGCTATTTATATGGGATCTTAGCTCAGCTGGGAGAGCATCTGCCTTACAAGCAGAGGGTCATAGGTTCGAGCCCTATAGGTCCCATGTTACAAAAGAATATGGCGAGATAGCTCAGTTGGCTAGAGCACACGGTTCATACCCGTGGTGTCGAGGGTTCGAATCCCCCTCTCGCTACTTAACAAAAGGTCTGAAGATTCAATTTCATTGGGTTTTCGGACTTTTTTTGTTATAAAATTCCGGTTGTCTGTGGTAAGACCAGATGTGAAAAGTTAAGATTGACATTTTACATCGTTTTTTTTATCATAGTAAAAGAATAGACATAACGAATCATTTCGGGAAATGAGGATTGTATAATGAAAAAAAGAATGCTTTTTGTTTTCAACCCCAAAGCAGGAAAAGGAAGAATCAAGATGCATCTGCTGGACATTGTGGATATCTTTAATAAAGGTGGTTACGAAGTGATCATCCGTGCCACGCAGGGACCGAAGGATGCTTATGAACAGGTGAAGGAATATGCAGATCAGGTGGATCTGATCGCCTGCAGCGGAGGTGACGGTACACTGGATGAGGTGGTTACCGGAATCGTGGAAGTGGGCAGCCAGACACCGATCGGGTATATCCCCGCAGGAAGCACCAATGATTTTGCCAACAGTCTGTTTATGCCGAAGAGTATGACTGCAGCTGCCTCCATGATCATGGAGGAGCAGATCTATCACTGTGACATCGGTAAATTTAATAACCAGACATTTGCCTATGTGGCTGCGTTTGGACTGTTTACCAATGTTTCCTATGAGACGGACCAGGATCTGAAAAATATCCTGGGACATGTTGCCTATGTGCTGGAAGGAATGAAACAGCTTTTTGAGGTGAAATCCTATCATCTGAAGGTAACTTCCGATGAGCTGACTGTGGAGAATGATTTTATCTACGGTATGATCAGCAATTCCAGATCTGTAGGTGGATTTAAGAATCTTACCGGAAAAAACGTGGATATGAATGACGGACTGTTTGAGGTGACACTGATCACCAATCCGAAGAATCCGCTGGAGCTTCAGGAGATCATGACTGCGCTTCTTACTGCAGAGGATAATACAGATCTGATCTATTCTTTTAAGTCTGCGCATGTTGTGATCGAGTCAGAGGAGGCTGTTCCGTGGACGCTGGACGGAGAGTTCGGAGGAGACCAGACCCGTGTGGAAATCGATAATCTTCATGAGGCCATGAACCTTTATCTTACCAGCAGCAAGAAACAGAAAAAAAGCCGGCTGAACCAGAAAATGCAGGAGATCAAGGAGATCACCCAGAAGAGCGAAGAATGATCCGGGTATCCGGAGATAAGGTGATCATACAGAGGTGAAAATGTCTTTCCTCATAAGAAAGACTGGATATACAGGAACGAAAAGGAGGAAGAAATGGGAGATTATATCAACGTAAAGGAAATCTTTGGCTGCGATGTATTTAACGATTCTGTTATGCAGGACCGTTTGCCGAAGAAGGTATACCGCGAACTGAAAAAGACAATAGAAGAGGGCAAGGAGCTGTCCATGGAGATCGCTGATGTGGTTGCACATGAGATGAAGGAATGGGCTATTGAGAAAGGTGCTACTCATTATTGTCACTGGTTTCAGCCGCTGACAGGTGTTACTGCCGAGAAACATGACGCATTTGTCACAGCGCCAAGAGAGGACGGCAAGGTACTCTTAAGCTTTTCAGGTAAGGAGCTGATCAAGGGTGAGCCGGATGCATCCTCATTCCCATCCGGAGGACTTCGTGCAACATTCGAGGCAAGAGGCTATACAACATGGGATTGCACATCACCTGCCTTTGTACGTCATGACGCAGCCGGCGGGATCTTATGTATCCCTACAGCATTCTGCTCCTATACAGGAGAGGCGCTTGATCAGAAAACACCGCTTCTCCGTTCTATGGAAGCGGTTAATACACAGGCACTTCGACTTCTTCGACTTTTCGGAAATACAACATCAAAAAAAGTAACTCCTTCCGTTGGAGCTGAGCAGGAATATTTCCTGGTTGACAAGCAGAAATGGCTCCAGAGAAAAGACCTGATCTACACAGGAAGAACTCTTTTCGGCGCCATGCCTCCTAAGGGACAGGAGATGGATGACCATTATTTCGGAACTATCCGTCAGAGAATCTCCGCATATATGAAAGAAGTCAACGAGGAGTGCTGGAAACTGGGTGTAACAGCCAAGACACAGCACAACGAGGTTGCACCTGCACAGCATGAGCTGGCACCGATCTACGCACCGGTAAATATTGCAGCAGATCACAACCAGATCATGATGCGTATCCTCAAAAAAGTTGCCAGCCGTCATGGTATGCGCTGCCTGCTTCATGAGAAACCGTTTGCAGGAGTTAACGGTTCCGGTAAGCACAACAACTGGTCCCTGACAACGGATGACGGGATCAACCTTCTTGAGCCGGGAAAAACTCCTCATGAAAATATCCAGTTCCTTCTTGTTCTCACCTGTATCCTGAAAGCCGTTGATGAGCATGCAGATCTTCTGAGAGAGTCTGCAGCAGACGTCGGAAACGATGAACGTCTCGGAGGAAATGAGGCACCGCCGGCAGTTATCTCCGTATTCCTTGGTGAGCAGCTTCAGGATGTTCTGGAGCAGCTGATCAGCACAGGTACCGCCACACACAGTAAGACCGGCGAGATCCTGGATACCGGTGTTAAGACACTTCCGGATTTCATGAAGGATGCTACAGATCGAAACAGAACATCACCGTTTGCGTTCACAGGAAACAAATTTGAGTTCCGTATGGTTGGTTCCCGTGATTCCATTTCCGAGTGCAACGTAGTTCTGAATACGATTGCAGCAGAAGTATTCCGCGATGCATGCGACCGTCTGGAAGCAGCAGACGATTTTGATACTGCAGTACATGACCTGATCAAGGAGTATGCGATCCAGCATCAGCGTATTGTATTCAACGGAAACGGATATGCACCGGAGTGGGAGGCAGAGGCAAAGAGACGTGGACTTCCGATTCTTCCGTCCATGGTAGATGCCATTCCTGCACTGACTACAGACAAGGCTGTGAAGCTTTTTGAATCCTTTAATGTATTTACAAGAGCAGAGCTTGAGTCCAGAGCAGAAATTCAGTATGAAGGCTATGCAAAGGCTATCAATATTGAGGCCAAGACCATGGTGGATATTGCTACCAAGCAGATCATCCCTGCAGTGATCCGTTACACAACAGTTCTTGCAGAGTCCATCAATTCTGTGAAGGCAGTGAGCGCAGCGCTTGATGTCAGTGTACAGACAAGTCTTCTGGAAAAATCCTCCGCACTTCTTGCTGAGACCAAGACAGCTATGGATAAGCTTTCCGGACTGATCGCTGAGTCGGAATCCCATGAAGAGGGACGTGACCGTGCTGTATTTTTCAGAGAGAGCGTGGTACCGGCAATGCAGGCTTTAAGAAAACCTGTAGACGAGCTTGAGATGATCGTAGATAAAGATATGTGGCCGATGCCATCCTACGGTGATCTGATCTTTGAGGTATGATCGGTTAAATAAAATACAGGAAATAAGAGATGTTTCCTGGGTGAAGCGGCATCTTTGAGATCAAATGACGGGACAGATGTAAGATCTGTCCCGTTTTTTACCTGACGGAGAAAGAATCTGTAAGCTGTTGTCCGTCATAGGATCATATAATAACTGCGGATGAGGATATCTGCGGCATTCAATCAGATTCAGGAGTAAGTATATATGATAGAATTAGAATTTTTAAAAGAACAGAACGTTTCCGAAAACCTGATCCACGGCATTGAGAAATTTCGAAAAAATTATAACGTTGATGAGGGGGCTGCAGCCAGAGTTTCCAGACCATCCATACCGTTCTACGGAAAAGAAATCCTGGAAATGTCCATTGCAGGACTTCTGGAAGGAGAAAATCTTCTTCTTGCAGGCCCAAAGGCCACGGGAAAAAATATCCTGGCAGAAAATCTGGCATATGCTTTTGGCCGCCCGGTTTACAATGTATCTTTCCATGTCAATACAAACAGCGGAGACCTGATCGGAACGGATACCTTTGTAAACAATGAAGTCTGCCTCCGAAAAGGGAGCATCTATCAGTGTGCCGAGTATGGTGGCTTCGGTATTCTGGATGAGATCAATATGGCAAAGAACGATGCGGTCTCTGTCCTGCATGCAACTCTGGACTATCGCCGCTCCATTGATGTTCCGGGCTATGACCGGATCGACCTTCATCCTGCGGCACGTTTTATCGGAACCATGAACTACGGATATGCAGGAACAAAGGAGCTGAACGAAGCTCTTGTTTCTCGTTTCCTGGTGATCGATATGCCCGCGCAGACAGAAGAAACCCTGGGATTTATTTTCCGCAAAATGTTCCCGGAGGCAAAGGAAAAGGCAGTGGAACAGTTTATCGGTGTATTTATGGATCTTCAGAAGAAATCCGTAAACAGCGAGATATCTACAAAAGCGCTGGATCTTCGAGGACTTCTGGCTGCCATGAAGATTGTTCGTGCAGGACTTTCTCCCCTGGCAGCAGTGCAGATGGGAGTGGTGAACAAAACTTTCGATATTTTTGAAAAGGAGATCGTGGACGATGTAGTCCGTACAAGGATCCCGGAAGAATGGACAAAGGACGATGTCTATGCATAAAGATCTGACAGAAGAACTTTCTATAGAAGATTACGAGATGGAGCTGGAAAACCGGATCCGTAATCTCCTCTGGACGGTAAGCGGCGATTATACCCTGGATGTGAAGCCGGATGTATCGCTGTTTCTCCGCTCAAAAGAGATCGCTCTTTACGATGGAATCAAACAGGGTGCTTTTGCCAGATATTTTGACAAAAATCTTCTTGGTCTTTATCTTGTAAAAAAAATCTATCTGGATGCATCTGAGACGGAGCTGACCGGGCTGACACAGCTATGTATTGAAGCGGCAGTGGGAGAGCGGATCTGCGAAGAGCGCCCGGGGGTTCGCCGCATGAGAAAAAAAGCTCTGGAAGATATCCTGGATCAGGAATATGAAACCCTGCCTTCCTACGATAAGCTGTTAGACAGGCTGAAAATTGCAGTATTCCGTGATGTACTTACAGGAAGCGTACAGCCTCTGGAGAAAAAACTGTCTGCATTCCGGGATCAGATCTATGCCTGTGCAGAAAGCGGAGACACCATGGAACTGATTCGGATCATCGACAGCCTCTATAATACGGTCATCGATCCGGACTTTGAGAAGAAAAACGGTTCCCTTGAACGGGTAATGGCGGTGACGCTGGAAGAACTGACGGAATTTGGCTGGGAAGACTACCTTAATGAAGAGATGTATGAGGAAGCCCTGGAAAATTATGTGGAAAAGCTCACAGACCGGATGACAGATATTGAAGATTCCTCGCTGACACAGGATATGGAAGAAAAACGTAAGGTGAAAAACAAGATCACGGTGATTTCAGAGGAAGCTCTTCAGAAAGCTCATACCTATGTGGAACTGAATTTTGGAAAAACCTATCTCACACCTGCAGAAGAAAAAAGAATGAACCATCTTATGTGCCGGGGAATACACGGAGACTGCAGCCTGTATTTTACAGAAGGAATCCTGAAAAATCCGGTTCGTGATAATTATCAGTACCAGTATGCAAAGCGTCTGCGTAATAAGAACATATGGACCTATCATGACAAGCACAGAATTGCAAAACGAAATATTGCCATATTGACTGAACTCCTGAAAAAAGCACTGGTGATCCGAAGTGAAAACCAGGAAGTCCTATCAGACCGTGGAACTATCGTTCCTTCCAGGCTGTGGCGTATAGGCAGAAGCTGTGAGGCAAATCTTTTCAAGAGGATTCTTCGTGGAGACAATACGGATTTTGTGGTGGATATACTGATCGATGCCAGTGGTTCACAGATGAGCCGACAGGGAGATGTGGCACTGCAGGCTTATATGATCAGTTCTGCCCTGAGCAATGTGGACATCCCTCATCGGGTTATGAGCTACTGCACATTCTGGGATCATACGATCCTGCACAGGTTCCGGGAATATGATGATCCGGTTTCGGCAGATGAGGATATTTTCAATTATGTGACTTCCTCCAACAATCGGGACGGGCTTGCCATAAAAGCAGCGGGATACAGTCTTTTGCAGAGAGAAGAGGAAAAAAAGATCCTGATCATCTTAAGTGACGGACGCCCCTACGATGTGATCATAAACCGTCCCAATGCAAAGAATCCGGCCCCTTACCAGGGAAAATATGCCATTTCAGATACTGCATCAGAGGTGCGGCGTCTTCGGAGCCAGGGCGTCAGTGTTCTGGGGGTATTTGCAGGCGAAGAGAAGGATCTTCCGGCGGAAAAGAAGATTTTTGGAAAGGATTTTGCCTATATCCGTGATATCGGAAATTTCTCGAAGATCGTAGGACGATATCTGACAAAACAGCTGGAGGCGGACAACTGAAAAAAAAAAGCATTTTTTTAAAAATATATAATATTCAATTGAAAGGAATAAGGTCACTATGTTAGCATACAAGCTGCATAGTGACCAATTATTTGCTTATAATTATACAGAAAATTGTAAATTATATATAATATCTCAGATATAATTCCTTGCAAAATAATGCGGAATTTGCTATACTATATTACGTTACTAATTTAATAGATAAAGGGAGAGGAAATATGAACAAAAACACAGAGTTCAAACCTTACATTCCTGCGGAGAAAGTCACTCCGGAGCTCACAGTTACATCTGTGATCATGGGATGTATCCTTGCTGTCATCTTCGGTGCAGCCAATGCTTACCTTGGCCTTCGTGTTGGTATGACAGTATCTGCCTCCATTCCGGCGGCAGTTATCTCCATGGGTGTTATCCGCGTGATTCTTCGTAGAAACTCCATTCTGGAGAGCAATATGGTCCAGACCATCGGCTCAGCCGGTGAGTCTCTTGCAGCAGGTGCTATCTTCACCATGCCTGCACTGTTCCTCTGGGCAGAGGAAGGACTTTCAGACAAGCCAGGCATCGTTGAGATCACTCTGATCGCACTTTGCGGTGGTATCCTTGGTGTACTTTTTATGGTGCCCCTTCGTAATGCCCTCATCGTTAAGGAGCATGCAACTCTTCTCTATCCGGAAGGAACTGCCTGTGCAGACGTTCTTCTTGCCGGTGAGGAAGGAGGAGCCAATGCTTCCACAGTATTCTCCGGTATGGGACTTGCTGCTATCTTCAAATTTGTTGTTGATGGACTGAAGCTTCTTCCGGCAGATGTTTCAGCAGCATTTAAATCCTTCAAGGGTGAGATCGGTATGGAGGTTTATCCGGCACTTCTCGGTGTTGGTTATATCGTAGGACCGAAGATCGCATCCTACATGTTTACAGGTTCTCTTATTGGCTGGATGGTCATCATCCCGCTGATCTGCCTGTTCGGACCTGACACATGGATGTACCCGGCAGCAGAGGGAACAACAATTGCCCAGCTTTACGCAAACGGCGGAGCAGCAGCAATCTGGTCTACTTATGTTAAGTATATCGGCGCAGGTGCCATCGCAACAGGTGGTATCATTTCTCTGATCAAATCCCTGCCGCTGATCGTTACAACCTTCCGTGACTCCATGAAGAGCATGAAGGGAAGCAAGAACACAAGCACAGAGAGAACAGCACAGGATCTTCCGATGCAGTTCATCCTTCTCGGTATTGTTGCAATGGTATTTATCATCTGGATCGTTCCGGCAATCCCGGTGACTCTTCTTGGTGCATTTATTATCGTAGTTTTTGGATTCTTCTTTGCAACAGTATCTTCCCGTATGGTAGGTCTTGTAGGAAGCTCCAACAACCCGGTTTCCGGTATGGCTATCGCTACTCTTCTGATCGCTACATTTGCGATCAAGAGCTCCGGTAAAACAGGTATCGACGGAATGACAGCAGCAATCGCTGTTGGATCTGTTATCTGTATCATCGCAGCAATTGCCGGTGATACCTCTCAGGACCTTAAGACAGGATACCTTCTTGGTGCTACACCTAAGAAGCAGCAGATGGGCGAGATGCTCGGTGTTGTTGTTTCAGGTCTTGCTATTGGCGGTGTTCTGTATCTTCTGAATGCAGCATGGGGCTACGGTACAGCAGAGATTCCTGCTCCGCAGGCTCAGCTTATGAAGATGATCGTTGAGGGAATCATGGGTGGAAACCTTCCATGGGGACTTGTATTTGTAGGTGTATTCCTTGCAATCTGCCTTGAGATCCTCCGTATCCCGGTAATGCCTTTCGCAATCGGTCTTTACCTTCCGATCTACCTGAACGCAACTATCATGATCGGTGGTATCGTTCGTGGATTACTTGACCGCAGAAAAGGCGTTGACGAAAAAACCAAGACAGCTCAGGCTACAGATGGTACCCTGTACTGTGCTGGTATGATCGCCGGCGAGGGTCTTGTTGGAATTCTTCTTGCAATCTTTGCAGTTGTCGGTATCAGTCTTGATATGTCCGGCGTTGTAAGCCTTGGAAATATCGGCGGTGTTGTGCTGATGATCATCATGATCCTGTCATTGCTTAAATTCTCTATCTGGAGAAAGAAGAAAGCCTGATGAGAAAAAACAAAAAGGATAAGAAACAGGATATCAACTATCTTGATCTGATCCCGGAAACAAACCAGTCGATCCGGTGGCACCGGGACCTGAAGCAGCGGATCATTCTTGAGATAGAGAATAAGGGTATGTTCAATACCATCGCGCAGAAGGTTTTTGGCAAGCCAAGGTTTTCCAAGATTCATCTTGATGAAATGGGAACTTTTATCTGGCCTGAGATCGATGGAGCCAAAACCGTGCAGGAGCTTGCCCTGCTGGTGAAAGAACATTTCGGAGATAAGGCAGAACCGCTTTATCCGAGAATCGTAAAATACTTTCAGATAATGGAAAGCTATGAATTTGTTCATTTTATAAATAAAAAGACAGAGAAATAGCATGGAGAACGGGAACGGACGCAGAATAGTGTACGGTCCCGTTCTTTTTATGACACGTCAGTACGGGAAACTGATGCAGTTGTCGTATGATACTATAGCATTTCCGGGATTTTTACAGTGGAATGGAAATATTGCGGACATTTCATGACAGAAATTTTGAGAATCGCTGTAAAAAATGAAAGGAGCACTTTATGAGTCTTGTGGAAAAAAAGAACTGGTATCTGGATTATCTTCTGATCATAGTAGGAACCGGGCTGATGGCACTTGCCATCAATTCCGTTTTTGATGCAACCGGGCTGGTAACAGGCGGCTTTTCCGGTATTGCGATCCTGGTGAAGCACTGGACCGGTGGAATCATAGATGGCGGAGTTCCGCTGTGGCTTACCAACATCACGCTGAACATCCCGCTGTTTTTTCTGGGATGGCGGATCAAAGGCTTTTCCTTTGTAAAAAAAGCTCTGGCCGGTGAGATCTCCCTCTCAACCTGGCTTGCCATTCAGCCGGTGTGGAATATTGCGGGAGATGATCTTCTTCTGGCTGCTGTATACGGTGGTGTAATCCTGGGAATCGGCATCGGAATGGTTTTCCTCGGACAGGGAACCACAGGCGGAACGGATATGATGGCAGCACTGATCCAGAAGTATATAAGTCATTATTCCATCGCACAGATCATGCAGTTTATTGATGGGCTTATTGTGATCGTGGGAATGTATGTGTTCGGTATCCAGCGGGCCCTGTATGCCATTATTGCGGTTTATCTGGTAACAAAAGTATCCGACAGTCTGATCGAAGGTCTGAAGTTTTCCAAACAAACATTTATCATCACGGAGAAGCCGGATGAGGTTGCCAGAGTCATTATGGAAGACCTGGATCGCGGAGCGACAGGGATCTGTGGCAAGGGGATGTATTCGGGTCAGGAGAAGACGATCATCTTCTGTGTGGTAAACAAAAAGGAAATTGTGAAGCTGAAAGAGATGGTAGATGATATCGATCCCAACGCTTTTGTGATCGTTTCCGATGCAAGAGAAGTTCATGGAGAAGGTTTTATAGAGAAAAATTAGGCGGATTTCAACAAAAATTTGTAAATTTTTTCAGTTTTCCTCTTTCATTTTTGGTGATTTTGTATTAAAATAGCCGTAGATAGAGAGGGAAAGACAGAAGATAAGCATACACATAAGTGAGAAGGGATTGAACGGAATGATATCGAATCAGGTGTTACAGAATACGCTCGAGGGACTTAAAGAAATATCAAGGACGGAATTTTGTGTCATTGACACAGACGGCAAGGTACTTGCGTCTACCTTTTCTGATTTTGAAATCCAGCCGGCAGATATCCAGGCTTTTGTAGAATCCCAGGCAGACAGCCAGCTTGTCAAGGGATTTCAGTACTTTAAGGTCTGTGATGATTATCAGTTGGAATATGTCCTGGTAGCCCACGGAGATGATGAGGATACTTATATGGTAGGCAAGCTTGCAGCCTTCCAGATCCAGAATCTGATCGTTGCGTACAAGGAGCGTTTTGACAAAGACAGCTTTATCAAGAATCTTCTTCTTGATAATCTTCTTCTGGTGGATATTTACAACAGAGCGAAGAAGCTTCATATTGAAGCAGATGTCCGTCGTGTAGTTATGATCCTGGAACTGAACCAGGAGAAAGATCACAGCTCTGTAGAGAGCGTGAAGAGCCTTTTTGGCGGAAAGAGCAGAGATTTTATCACTGCTGTTGATGAGAAGAGCATCATTATTGTCAAGGAACTGGAAGAGGGAGAGGGCTATCCGGAGATGGATAAGCTGGCTCATACTATTATGGATACTCTGGATCTGAATAAAGATGGTGAGGATGTCCACATGGCATACGGTACCATTGTCAATGAGTTGAAAGAAGTTTCACGTTCCTACAAGGAAGCGCGTATGGCCCTTGATGTAGGTAAGATCTTCTTCGGAGACAGGGAAGTTATCGCATACAGCTCACTTGGAATCGGACGACTGATCTATCAGCTGCCTATTCCTCTGTGTAAGATGTTTATCCGCGAGATCTTTGATAACAAATCTCCGGATGATTTCGATGAGGAGACACTTGTCACCATCGATAAATTCTTTGAGAACAGTCTGAACGTATCTGAAACTTCACGTCAGCTGTATATCCACAGAAATACGCTGGTATATCGTCTGGATAAACTCCAGAAGAGTACAGGCCTTGATTTGAGAGTGTTTGAGGATGCCATTACATTTAAGATCGCGCTGATGGTTGTTCGATATATGAAATATATGGAGACATTAGAGTATTAATAGCATGCAGAATGCAGGATTTCACACTCTGCTGAACTGTCTTAAATGCATTATTTACGAGGACTGCTATAGAACTTTTAAACTGCCGCTTATTCCTTCCCGGAATAGGTGGCAGTTTTTGTATGAGTGTTTTTCATCATGGAATATTGTGTAAATGTCCCCCCCCGGGTGGAAGCATTCACGAAGCGTGTTACTGAGAACGGAGTGAACAATAACGAATTCACATGAACTTCACAGATAACATCCATGACTCTATTGTAATTTTGGTATTTTTACGTTAAAATAAATAATTTGAAGAGGTCTGTTGGTCATTGTTCACCGGTAATATTCCGCGAAGTGTGTTACTGAGAATGGAATGAACAGTAACGGTTGTGGGGCCTGGGAAATTTATTCTTGCATTTAAACAGAATATATATTACAATAATGTTACAAAAAAATTAAGAGAATTATGCTTTTATAATATAGAGGAGGATATATATGATCGATCTTGTAGATGTGAGCAAATCTTACGGCCCGGGTCTTCCGGCTGTGAATCATGCGAACTTACATGTTGATAAAGGGGAATTCGTATTTGTAGTAGGAAGCAGTGGTTCTGGTAAATCCACACTGATCAAGCTTCTGATGAAAGAACTGGATTCTACCAGCGGAACGATCACAGTCAGCGGAGAACGTCTGGAGAAGATGAAACACAGACGCGTTGCCAAGTATCGCAGAAAGCTTGGGGTAGTATTTCAGGATTTCCGTCTTTTAAAAGACCGTAATGTATATGAGAATGTAGCATTTGCGCAGCGTGTCATAGGAAGACCTACTCGTGTGATCCGCAAACGTGTGCCGGAGGTTCTCCAGGAGGTAGGACTTGCAGGAAAGTATAAGGCATACCCGGATGAGCTTTCCGGTGGTGAGCAGCAGAGAGTTGCTCTTGCCAGAGCACTGGTAAACCGCCCGGACATCCTTCTGGCAGATGAGCCGACCGGAAATCTGGATCCGAAAACCTCCGAAGAGATCATGGCTCTGATGGAGCAGATCAATGACAGAGGAACCACAGTTCTGGTAGTCACCCACAATAAGGACATCGTCAATGCCATGCGCAAGCGAGTAGTCACCATGCACAACGGCAAGATCATCAGCGATGAGAAAGAGGGAGGATATCATGAGGCCTAGTACGATCTGGTATACCCTGAAGCAGGGATTTAAGAATATAAAAAGAAACTGGATGTTTTCCCTGGCATGTATCATCACAATGGCAGCCTGCATTTTTCTGGTAGGTATTTTCTATTCCATCGTGAACAACGTCGGTAATATTGCCCATAAGGTGGAGGAAGAAGTACCGATCACAGTATTCTTTGATGAGGGCACTTCAGAGGAAGAGATCCAGGCAATCGGCGATGCTATTCAGTCCAGGCCGGAAGTGGCCAGGATGGAATATCAGTCCGCAGATCAGGCATGGGAAGAATACAAACAGAAATATTTTGGAGATGAAGATGCGGCAGATGGATTTAAAGATGATAACCCTCTTGCCAATTCATCCAATTATCAGGTATATCTCAATGATATTACCAAGCAGACAGAACTGGTGAATTATATCCAGGGACTGGAACATGTCCGGAAGGTAAATCAGTCTGAACAGGCATCCAGGACACTGGGGTCCATCAACAAGCTGGTTTCTTATGTGTCGATTGCCGTGATCGCAATCCTTTTGATCATTTCCATATTCCTGATCAGCAATACAGTATCTATGGGGATTTCCGTCCGTAAGGAAGAAATCGGAATTATGAAATACATAGGAGCTACAGATGCTTTTGTACGACTGCCATTCCTTCTGGAAGGTATGATCCTCGGTGTGATCGGTGCGGCGATACCGCTGATCTGCCTGTTTTTCCTGTATAATTCCGCTGTAGAGTTTATTCTGACAAAATTCAATGTATTGACAGGAATCGTGGATTTCATTCCAATCTGGCAGATTTATGAGGGTCTGGTTCCCATGGGACTTGGACTTGGTGTTGGAATCGGTCTTCTGGGAAGCTTTTTCACAACAAGAAAACATCTCAGAGTATAACCAAATAGCAGAGAATCTTATGTATCCGCATGATGTGTGATCATAAGATATACAGCGGCTGTCGGAAAATCGGCAGCCGTTTTCGGTATACAAAAACCGGACGGCGCACAGCGGGGGACAGAAGAAAGGAAAAATATGAAAAATAAAGAATTCAAAAAAGGTATAGCCATTGGAGTGGCATCAACGCTGGTTGTGACAGGCACTGTTTTTGCCAGCTATCAGAAAATGCTGTTTCCGAAAGGTAATGCGCTGTCCGATGTTAAAACGGTTCAGAAGCTGAATTACCTGGAAGAACTGATCGATGAAGAATATCTGGATGAAAAAGACGAAAGCAGCCTGCGGGAGGGGCTTTATGCTGGCCTGCTTGCCGGCTTGAAGGATCCGTACTCCACCTATTACACAGCAGAACAGTATAAAGAGCTGAATACTTCCAATGAAGGCTCCTATGTAGGGATCGGTGCCGTTCTTCAGAAGGATGACGCCGGAGGGGCAAAGATCATACAGCTTTATGAGGGGGGACCTGGAGAACAGGCGGGACTGAAAAAGGGAGATGTGATCAAGGCAGTAGATGGAGCTGATGTTACAGACAAAGAAACTTCAGATATTGCTTCCATGGTCCGTGACAGTGAGAAAGATTCCGTAATGCTGACCATACAGCGGGAAAACGAAGAGAAAACCCGGGATGTCAAAGTGGAGATTCGGGATGTGGAGATTCAGACTGTTTCCCATGAGATGCTTTCCGAAGACACCGGCTATATCCGGATCTCCGAATTTTCTGAGGTGACCAGCGATCAGTATAAAAAAGCATTTGCAGATCTGAAGGATCAGGGCATGAAGAAGCTGGTCGTGGATCTCCGTGATAATCCGGGAGGCCTTCTTACTGCAGTCTGCGGCGTACTCCGCCAGATACTTCCGGAAGGGCTGATTGTCTATACAGAGGACAAAAACGGAAAGAGGGAAGAGGAAACCTGCGACGGAAAAAATGAACTGGACATGCCGCTGGCTGTTCTGGTAAACGGAAACAGTGCCAGTGCATCTGAGATCTTTGCGGGGGCGGTGAAGGACTACGGGATTGGAACGATTGTAGGAACAACTACCTATGGAAAGGGAGTGGTGCAGACCATCCATTCTCTTACCGATGGCAGTGCGGTAAAGATCACTATCGCAAAATATTTTACGCCAAAGGGCAATGATATCAACAAAAAAGGAATCAATCCGGATGTGGAAGCAGAGCTTTCCGGAGACATCACAGACTGGACAGAACTTACACATAAAGAAGATACGCAGCTTCAGACAGCCCTGAAAGAGATTGGACAGAGCTGACGCGTCCGGAGGGGAGAAAGGATGGAAAACCCATTCTGCTTATCAGTCTGGTGGCAGTGATCGGAAATCCTGTCCTCATAATTGTAAAAACAGAATGAAAGTGATAGAATCAAATCATATGAGAGCAGAAGAACTACATCTGCTCATAGTGGAAAGCATAGCACAGAACATCAAAACAGGAGGATAGCACAAATGGAACGACATGCTTTTGCAATGAAAGTAAAAGAAGGAAAAATGAATGATTACCGTAAGATCTTAGGCGAGATCTGGCCGGAGCTTACTGCATATCTTGACCGTAACGGCATCCATAATTTCAGCATCTGGAATGCGGCAGACCTTGTCTTTGGATATTACGAAAATGCAGACGGAGCGGTGATCTCTCCGGAAGAGGAGAAAGTAAAGGCAGCATTGACTGAAAAGATAGGAAATACCTTTACCTGGATCTCTACTCCCGGAAAAGACATGCGCCTGATGTATCACAATTTTGGTGTTGTGCGAGAAAACAAAGAACTGATCCGCCACAGAATGTTCATGACAAAATTAAAAGACGGCTGTGAGGAAGAATATAAAGCCCGTCATGACGGACTTGTGGCACAAAGAGGCGAAACAATAGATCCGGGCCCGGACAGCAACTTCAGCATCTGGAGCGCAGGAGGATATATTTTTGGATATGATGAGATCGACATAACCATGGAAGTGGAAGAAACACCGGAAGCAAGAGAGGCAACCATCGCATGGGAGACACGCCAGCTCGGGATCATGGACTGGATCACCAACGATGTGGACTGGATGACAAAAGAAGTACATCCGTCAAGTGTACGTCTTGCATGGCATAATTAAAAAAAGGGGAAATTAAAAAGGAAGGAGGCCGGGGCTTTGTTTGGAGGCAGCCCCGGCAGTATGAAAAAGAAAAAAGTGTTATCAAAGGTAGTACCCTTTGCACATCTAATAATATACTCATATTTTGTGGTCATTCTGTGACGTCATTCTGAAAAAAGTATGAACAAAAAAGAAAAAATAACTGAACTCAAATCTTAACAATTCTTAAACTTTCCATATTTAGTTGAAACCATACGCCCCGACTGTTATACTGTGACTAGCAGATGTTAGCAGGAGAAGAATATGTTTTATTCCTGATATCAATAAAATAATGAGGCGTGAATTTATGAAACGTTTTTGGAAATATGTAATAGGGATCGTACCTGCGTACGGGCTTTTTCCCCTTGTTTTTTCATTTGTATTTAACTGTCTTGTATATTCCGGTTCAAGGGCGATCGCAGGCGGTTGGTATCATCACAATATAGAAAGTAATCTTGATCTGCGGCTCCCATTTGTGCCGCAGTTTTTGATTATCTATTTTGGCTGTTATGTATTCTGGGCAGTGAATTATATTCTAGCGGCAAGGCAGGAGCGGGAACAGGTTTACCGTTTTTTTACTGCGGATATTATATCCCGTTGTGTGTGTCTGATCATATTTCTGGCATATCCCACTACCAATACAAGACCGATGATCGAAGGAAACGGAATCTGGGATCTGCTGGCCGGCTGGCTGTATTCCATTGACGCGGCAGATAACCTGTTTCCATCTATCCATTGTCTGGTAAGCTGGTTCTGTTTTCTGGGGATCAAAGATCAGAAAAGAATTCCGACATGGTATAAGGGGGTATCGTTTACACTGGCTGTGCTGGTTTTTCTGTCTACCATTTTTACCAAGCAGCATGTACTTGTGGATGTAGCAGGTGGTGTGATCCTAGCTCAGGTATGCTTTATTCTGGGACAGAAAACAGAACTCTGGCATATTTATGAACGGTTTGGAACTAAAATTGAAAAGAAGATCAACAGATATACAGAAGGTGTCAAGTGATGAAGAACAGAAAAAAGATCATATTTAACGGAGTGTTCCTGGCAGCAGTTTTTGCCCTGACCATCTACGGTGTTTTTCACGGAGAAGACCTGTCTTTCATGATGGATGCCATACACAGGGCAGATAAACGGTGGTTACTTCCGGGAATTGCACTGGTAGCATTTTTTATCTGGGGAGAATCCATCATTATCTGGTATATGATGCGTTCCAGTGGGATCCATCTGAAAAAAAGGACCTGCTTTCTGTTTTCGTCTGTAGGATTTTTTTTCAGCTGTATCACACCATCCGCCAGCGGCGGACAGCCCATGCAGATCTACTATATGAAAAAAGAGAAGATTTCCATTCCGGTGTCAACGGTGATACTGATGATCGTGACGATCACCTATAAGCTGGTGCTTGTGGTGATCGGTATTGGAATCGCGATTTTCGGAAGAGGATTTCTTCACAGATATCTGGAAGGAATCCTGCCGGTGTTTTATCTGGGACTGATGCTGAATATCTTCTGTGTCACTTTTATGACCATTCTGGTATTTCATCCGCTTTTTGCAAAAGCGATCCTGGTGAAGGGAATGAAGCTTCTGGAACGGTTTCATCTGATGAGGAAAAAAGAGGGACGGCTGAAAAAACTGGAAGCTTCCATGGATACTTACCGAAATACTGCGGCATATCTGAAGAATAATCCGTTGGTGATCGTTAAAGTAATAGGGATCACTTTTATCCAGCGTATGGCACTGTTTGCAGTAACATGGTTTGTATATCAGGCTTTTGGACTTCATGGAACCGGTTTCTGGGATATCCTTTTTCTCCAGGCAGTGATATCGGTATCTGTGGATATGCTGCCGCTTCCGGGAGGAATGGGAATCAGTGAGACTTTGTTTCTTACCATTTTCAGTCCGGTATTCGGTGGCCTGCTGCTTCCTGGAATGGTACTTAGCAGAGGACTGGGATATTACGGAGAGCTGCTGATCAGTGCGGTGTTTACTGCGGTGGCTCAGCTCACTATCGGAAAAAGGAATCCTGAAAAGATTTAATCGAATGCAGATCGCGGAGATCTGCTTGACCCAGATCAGGTAAGTCCCCTGCGGGACTGTGAATATAGCCTGACATGAAAAAGAAAAAGAGGTGTGCAAATGATAGGATTTTATGATTACACGGTAATAATGACTTACATAAGCGTAGTTTCTTCCATGATCGGAATCTTCTGTGCTGTGACGGACCATATTTCAGCAGCGGTGTGCTGTCTTGCATTTTCCGGACTGTGCGATATGTTTGACGGAAAGATCGCAAGGACCAAGAAAAACAGAACGGAGGAAGAGAAATGCTTCGGGATCCAGATTGATTCCCTTGCAGATATCGTCTGTTTCGGAATCCTTCCCATTGTGCTGGGATTTAAGCTTGGAATGTGTCATGTTTACGGAATAGCTATTCTTTTATTTTATGGTCTGGCAGGCCTGATCCGTCTGGCGTATTTCAACGTCATGGAGGAAAAACGCCAGAATGAAACCTCCGAAAACCGAAAATATTATCAGGGCCTTCCCATCACATCCATGTCTGTGGTCCTGCCGCTTCTGTTTGTGGTATCCCTGCTTTTTCCGGAGTATAAATGGTTTGTGGTGCTCCTTCATATTGCAATGCTGACGGTAGGACTTCTGTTTATCCTGGATTTTAAATTCCGTAAGCCGACCAACCGGGAACTGGTGATCATTGTTGCGGTAGTTGCGGTGGCAGTTCTTCTTGTACTTTTCTACAACGAAGGATGGTGGAAGTTCAATTATCTCTACAAGCTTTCTATGGAGAGAGGCGGTAATCTATGATCCGGACAGCGGACAGAATGGGGCATATTACAGAGGAGGATTCCTTTCAGAACAATCTCCTGGAAAAAATTTACGGTTCTGTGGCCGGACGTATGATGATCCGGCCGCTGGTTACTCCCGTTGTTTCCATTGCCATGGGATGGCTTCTGGATTCCAGGCTTTCGGCAGCAGCGGTGAAACCCTTTATACGGTTCAATCATCTGGATATGAGTGATTATGAAAAGCGTAAATATACTTCCTACAATGATTTTTTCAAGCGGAAGATCCGGGAGGGTGCCCGCCATATTGATATGGAACCGGGACATTTTATCAGTCCCTGTGACTGCAGGGTGAGTGTGTATCCGGCAGATGAAAAAGCCCGTCTTCATATCAAACAGACCGAATATACCATAGAGGAGCTTCTCAGGAATCCTTCTCTTGGAAAAAGATATCAGGATGGCTATGTGTGGGTGCTTCGTCTCTGCGTTCAGGATTATCACAGATATATTTATCCGGACAATGCGGCGGAGTCCGGACGCATCAGGATCCCGGGGATCCTGCATACAGTCAACCCCGTGGCCAACGATGCCTATCCGATCTACAAGGAAAACAGCAGAGAGTATTCTCTTTTGAAAACAGAGAATTTCCGTACCGTGCTGATGATGGAGGTAGGTGCTCTTTTTGTTGGAAGGATTGAAAACCGGCCAAGGAAAGGATCTGTGAAACGGGGAGACGAAAAAGGAAATTTTGCTTTCGGCGGCTCCACCATTGTGCTGATCACTGAAAAAAATGCGGTAAAGCCGGATGAAGATATTTTAAACAATTCCCGTGAAGGAATTGAAACAAGAGTACTCATGGGAGAAAAGATCGGAGAATCCTTTTAGAGGGTTCTCCTTTTTTGGCGGATAAAATAAAAAAAATGAAATTACGTTCACACACACAACACAAACCTGTGATATATTATGAGCAGTAGCAAAGTGGAATGGAAATATCCGCTTTAGAATGAACCGGAAGTAAAAGCTCAGCTTTTTGTAAAGAGGGATAATACAGAGCATTTCGGGCTGTCAGCAGCTGGCCGGAACAGCGACTGAGAAACGGAGGAAGATAGAATGGATGCATTAAAAATTCTTGTAGTAGATGATGAGAGCAGAATGAGAAAACTGGTAAAGGATTTTCTCACCAAAAAGAATTTCCAGGTACTGGAAGCAGGTGACGGTGAGGAGGCCATGGATATTTTTTATAAAGAAAAGGACATTGCGCTTTTGATCCTGGATGTGATGATGCCGAAGATGGATGGCTGGGAAGTATGTCGTGAGATACGCAAAAATTCCAAGGTTCCCATCATTATGCTGACAGCAAGAGGAGATGAGCGTGATGAGCTTCTGGGATTTGAACTCGGGGTGGACGAATATATCTCCAAACCCTTCAGCCCCAAGATCCTGGTAGCACGTGTAGAAGCCATTCTTCGAAGAACGGGACAGAGCAACCCGGATGAGATACTTTCAGCAGGTGGGATTGTCATCGACAAGGCAGCGCATCAGGCAACGGTAGATGATAAACCGATGGATCTGAGCTTCAAGGAATTTGAGCTTCTGACTTATTTTCTGGAGAATGAGGGAATCGCTCTTTCCAGAGAAAAGATCCTGAATTCTGTGTGGAATTATGATTATTTCGGAGATGCCAGAACCATTGATACTCATGTCAAAAAGCTGAGAAGTAAAATGGGCGATAAGGGAGAGTATATCAAGACAGTCTGGGGGATGGGCTACAAGTTTGAGGTAGGAGAATGAAAAAAACGAAGGGAAAAATAAAAAAGATCCATAGTCTCCGCCATCAGATCACAGCATACTTTATCGGTCTGCTGTTTTTATCCATTCTGACTATTACCGTGATCAACGGAGCCTTTCTTGAAAAATACTATGTGACAAAAAAGATCGATGTACTTCTGGATCTCCGAACAACTCTGGAAAATACAGATATTAACAAGATGATGAACAGCAACAGCTCGAAAGGTTCTGAGAGTATTCCCGATGAGATCCAGAGAGCCTGCTCCAGAAACAATCTTTCCTGGGTTATCATTGACAGCAGCAATACCAGCTGGCTTTCCTGGGGTGAAAATGAAAAAATGCTTCAGAGCAAGCTGTTCGGATATGTCTACGGTCTGGATGAGGACGGAGATAAGAGCCGGACCTTGAAGCAGGGTGACAATTATACCATCCAGCAGTCGCATGACCGTTTTGCGGGAATGGATTATGTGGAATGCTGGGGACAGCTGGATGATGAACATTATTTTATCATAAGGACACCCCTTGAGAGCATCAGGGAGAGCGCTGATATTTCCAATAAGTTTTACTTTGCAGTAGGTCTGATGATCATAATCCTAAGTGGTCTGATCATTATGGTCGTGACCAGGAGGATCACCCGTCCCATCAGTGAGCTTACGGAACTTTCCAGAAAAATGTCAGATTTGGATTTTGAAGCAAAATACGAGAGCAAAGTCGGCAATGAGATCGATGTTCTGGGAGATAATTTCAACCGGATGTCTTCACAGCTTGAGACTACCATCAGTGAACTGAAATCCGCAAATAATGAACTGCAGCGTGACATTGAGGACAAGATCAAGATCGACAAGATGCGGAAGGAATTTCTGGATAACGTATCTCATGAGCTGAAAACTCCGATCGCCCTGATCCAGGGCTATGCAGAAGGCCTGAAAGAAAATATTTCCGATGATTCTGAGAGCAGAGAGTTCTATTGCGATGTCATCATGGATGAAGCCTCCAGGATGAATAAACTGGTAAAAAATCTTCTCACACTGAATCAGCTGGAATCCGGCAAAGATGCAGTTGTAATGGAGCGTTTTGATATCGTATCCCTGATCCGCGGCGTGCTTCAGACTATGAATATCATGATCGGACAGAAGGATGCAAAAGTGATCTTTGAGGCGGAGAAGCCGGTTTATGTATGGGCCGATGAGTTTAAGATCGAAGAGGTTGTGACAAACTATGTAAGCAATGCCCTGAACCATCTGGAGGGAGAGAAAGAAATCGAGATCAAGCTGCAGGATGAGGATAACCATGTGAAGATCAGTGTGTTTAACACAGGGACCCCGATCCCTGAGGCAGATGTACCTAATCTTTGGAATAAATTTTATAAAGTTGATAAAGCGAGAACCAGGGAATACGGCGGAAGCGGTATCGGTTTATCTATTGTAAAGGCCATCATGGAAAGTATGAACCAGGAATATGGTGTGCAGAACTTTGATAATGGCGTGGAATTCTGGTTTACACTGGACCGGAAATAATAAAACTTTACCGTGATAATGTGAAAAAATGGGCGGCAGCAGAGAAAAGTCTTTGCAACCGCCTGTTTTTGCGTTATACTAAAGCAATGTAAATCGAAGGTGAGAGAGGAATATCGAGATACAAAAGAGCAGGAGGAAGCATTATTATGATAGGAATCATTGACTACGATGCGGGAAACATCAAAAGTGTGGAAAAAGCACTTCAGTATCTGGGACAGGAGACTGTCGTCTCAAGAGATCCCCAGGTGCTTCTGAAAGCAGATAAAGTAATCCTTCCGGGAGTTGGAAGCTTTGGTGATGCTATGGAAAATCTCAAAAAATACGGACTTGTTCCGGTAATACATGAGATCGTGGAAAAGGGAACGCCCTTTCTTGGAATCTGCCTTGGACTGCAGCTGCTTTTTGAGAGCAGTGATGAGACACCGGGAGTGAAAGGTCTTGGGATCCTGAAGGGAAAAATCCTGCGCATTCCGCCAAGTCCGGGACTGAAGATCCCGCATATGGGATGGAATTCCCTGCATATTCAGAACAGCGGAAGATTATTTAAGGATATTCCGGAAAACACATACGTTTACTTTGTACATTCCTATTATCTTCAGGCAGAGGAGAAAGAGATCGTGAAAGCGACTACTCAGTACAGCACATGCATCCATGCGTCGGTGGAGAAGGGAAATGTATTTGCATGTCAATTCCATCCGGAAAAAAGCAGCCGGTGGGGCTTGAAGATCCTTGAGAATTTTGCGGCACTTGAGGCAGGCACCGGAAAGGAGGAGGCATGATCATGTTTACAAAAAGAATCATTCCATGTCTTGATGTAAATAAGGGACGTGTGGTAAAAGGCGTGAATTTTGTTGATCTTAAGGATGCCGGAGATCCGGTGGAAATTGCCAAAGCTTATGATGCAGCCGGTGCGGACGAGCTTGTTTTTCTTGATATCACTGCCTCCTGTGAGGAGCGTGATACCGTGGTGGATATGGTAAGAGCTGTTGCAGCCAACGTATTTATCCCGTTTACCGTAGGCGGAGGAATCCGTACCGTAGATGATTTCCGGAAGCTTCTCCGTGAAGGTGCGGATAAGATTTCTGTAAATTCCGCAGCTATCGACCGTCCGGAGCTGATCCATGAGGCTGCACAGAAATTCGGAAGCCAGTGTGTAGTAGTTGCCATTGATGCCAAGAGAAGACCGGATGGCGGCTGGAATATCTACAAACATGGCGGAAGACTGGATACCGGTATTGACGCTCTTGAATGGGCAAAGAAGGTGGAAGAACTTGGCGCAGGTGAGATCCTTCTTACCAGCATGGATTGTGACGGAACAAAGGCCGGGTATGATATTGAACTTACAAGAGCCGTTGCAGATGCGGTTTCCATCCCGGTGATCGCCTCCGGTGGTGCCGGAACCCTGGAGCATTTTTATGATGCACTGACAGAAGGCGGAGCAGATGCGGCACTGGCAGCATCTCTGTTCCACTACAAAGAGCTGGAGATCCGGGAAGTGAAGGATTACCTTGCGGAAAAAGGAATTTCCGTGAGAAGATAAGTTGGATGAGAGGTGATAGATATGGCTCCTATAGCAGGAGACTGGCAGGAGGCACTGAAAGGTGAATTTCATCAGCCTTACTATGCCAAACTTTATAAAACCGTGATGACAGAATACAGAACAAGAAAGATTTTTCCGCCGCCGGAAGATATGTTCAATGCGTTTCATTTTACGCCTCTGCATCAGGTAAAGGTTGTGATCCTGGGACAGGACCCTTATCACAATGACGGACAGGCTCATGGGCTTTGCTTTTCCGTAAAAAAAGGTGTGGAAACACCGCCATCTCTGGTGAATATTTATAAGGAACTTGAGGATGATATGGGATGTTATATCCCAAACAACGGTAATCTGGAAAAATGGGCAAAGCAGGGCGTGCTTCTTTTGAACACAGTGCTGACTGTACGTGCACATCAGGCCAATTCCCACAGAGGGATCGGCTGGGAGCAGTTTACCGATGCGGCCATCCGGATCCTGGACCAGGAGGATCGCCCGATCGTGTTTCTTCTCTGGGGGCGACCTGCTCAGATGAAGGCATCCATGCTTCATAATCCGAAGCATCTGATCCTGGAGGCACCACATCCAAGTCCCCTTTCTGCCTACCGGGGATTTTTCGGATGCAGGCATTTCAGCAAGGCTAATGAATTTTTGAAAGCCAATGGGGTAGAACCTGTTGACTGGCAGATTGAGAATATTTAAGTTAGGGAAAGTAAAATGGGTAAAAAAAATGATAACACACTTGTGAAAAACGCATCTTTTCTTATGGTTGCGGCGCTGATCTCCAAGATCATCGGAATGCTGTATAAGAGTCCGCTTTCAACCACACTGGGAAGTCAGAGCTTTGCACTTTTTCAGTTTGCACAGAATGTATATTTTATTCTGTTGATGATTGCGTCCTTCAGTATTCCTCAGGCTGTATCCAAGATCATGGCGGAGAAGATTGCTTTTCACAGATATAAGGATGCACAGAAGGTATTTTACGGCGCACTGATCTATGCGGCAGTTGCCGGCGGTATCGTGGCGCTGATCTGTGTATTTGGTGCAGGGATCCTGGTTCCTGACAGTATGGCGAACGCCCGTCTGGCACTGCAGATGCTTGCGCCCACAATTTTCATGTCCGGTCTTTGCGGTGTATTCCGTGGATATTTCCAGGCATACCGCAATATGATGCCTACATCGATCTCGCAGATCATTGAGCAGATCTTTGTGGCAACCTTTGCGCTTCTGATGTCACATGTATTTATCCAGCATTTTTCCGCAACAGGAGATATGGATCTGGTTCATCGCTGGGGTGCAGCAGGAGCTACTATGGGTACCGGAGCAGGTGTGGCTTCCGCGCTGATCTTTATGCTGATCGTTTATGGGATAAACCGTAAGATCATCCGGAAAAGGATCGTCAATGACCGCCATTCTGTAAATGAGAGTATGGGTCATGTAATGAGCAATATCGTGCTCATCATTATGCCGATCATTCTCAGTGCTTTTATTTATAATGTAAACGGATATATCAACAGCTATATGTATTCCGGTATCATGGATATCAAGGGTGCCGCCAAGGACGTGATCCAGACCTTGTATTCCGAGTACGGATATTATATGACGCTGATCAATATCCCGCTTACCCTGGCGAGTACAGCACCAACATCTATGATCCCTGAGGTTTCCGCTCATTATGCAATGCACGATATTGAAGGTGCAAATATGAAGACGGACCGTGCCACATGGATCAGTATGCTGATCTCTATTCCTGCGGCAGTAGGTCTTGCAGTTCTTTCCGGATCGATCACGAGACTGATCTTCCCGGGAACCAACGGTGTAGGCGGACAGCTTCTGATCCTGGGAGGAATCACCATTATCCTGAATGGCAACTCCAATATCACCAACGGTGTACTTCAGGGGATCGGCAGGCCGAAGCTCCCGATGATCCATGCAGCCATTGCTCTGGTGGCAGATGTGATAGCCATGGCACTGCTTCTGGTATTTACCAATCTTGGTGTTTATACCATTGTCATCGCCCAGATCGTTTATGCGGTTGTGATGTGTCTTCTCAATGACCGTTCCATCAAGAAATATATGGGCTATAAGAATCCGTGGAGAAGTGCTTATTTAAGCCCGTTCCTGGCATCTATCCCGATGGGGGTTGTTGCGGGAGTGGTGTATTACGGTCTGTATGCGCTGATCCATTCCAATGTGATCTGCCTGGGTATTTCCGTGATGCTGGCAGCAGTTGTATACTTTATTGTATATCTGTTTGTAAGCAAGCCTGGTGAAAAAGAGCTGGGTATGATGCCTGGTGGAAGATATATGAAGAAGCTGGCGAGAATGATGAAGATCATCTGATTTTGAAAGTTTTACAGGATAATAAAAAATACCCGCAGATTTATTCCGGCGAATGATGGACCGGATGATCTGCGGGTGTTTTTTACATTATCTCAGATTACTGGTAATGCAGGTTTTGAAAAAAGTTTCTTCTCAGTATTCCCTCTGGGAAAACAGCTTTATGATCTCCAGGGTAACTTCTACAACGGCATCCATTCCTTCTGATGTAATGTGCTCATAAGGACCGTGATAGGCATGTCCGCCGGTTCCGAGATTCGGGCAGGGCAGTCCCATAAAGCTTAACTGTGCACCGTCTGTGCCGCCGCGGATAGGCAGGATCAGCGGCGTGACACCGCAGCTGTGGCAGGCTTCCTCTGCCAGAGATATCAGCCATGGGCAGGTATCGATGATCTCTTTCATATTGCGGTACTGCTGGGTGATGGTAAGAGTTACGGTGCCTTTGCCCCATTTTTCATTGAGGATTTCTGCGATATGTGAGAGCGTTTTCTGGCGTACTTCAAAAGAAGCGGCATCGTGATCACGGACAATATACTGAAGTTCAGCCTGGGAAACATCTCCTTTCATGGAGCAAAGATGGAAAAATCCTTCATAGTCCGCTGTGTTCCTTGGAGTATCCGCAGATGGAAGCATGGAATTAAACTCCATGGCAACGAGAGCAGCGTTGACCATGGTATTTTTGGAAGAACCGGGATGTACATTAACGCCCTGGAAGGTTACTTTTGCACTGCAGGCGTTAAAGTTTTCGTACTGGATCTCGCCTTCCGTATCGCCGTCCAGGGTATATGCATAATCCGCACCGAATTTTTTTACATCAAAGTGGGCCGGTCCCATGCCGATTTCTTCATCCGGAGTAAAAGCGACGCAGAGAGGTCCGTGAGGTATTTTTTCCGTAAGGATATGCTCCAGCGCAGTGATGATCTCTGCAATGCCGGCCTTGTCGTCTGCGCCCAGGATCGTGGTTCCGTCTGAGGTGATCAGGGTACGCCCGGCAAGTGAAGCAAGATGCGGGAACATTTCCGGGGAAAGGGTTCTGCCGCTTGTGCCGAGAGGGAGCTCTTTTCCATCGTAATCTTCTGTGACCACCGGTGTGACTACATGGTCACAGAAATCGGAAACCGTATCCATATGAGCGATAAAGCCCAGTGCTTTGCAGTGCTCCAGGCCTTTTGTAGCAGGAAGATGTGCATAAACGTAACAGTGTTCATCCAGAGACACATCGGAGATCCCAAGATCTTTCAGTTCCTCCACAAGAAGCCGGGCCAGGTCAAACTGGCACTGGGAAGAGGGGGAAGAAGAGCTTTCTTCATTGCTGGGGGTGAATATTTTTACATAGGATAGAAGTCGTTGGTATGCTTTCATAGAAGAATGTTCCTTTCTGAAAAATTCCTTCCGGAACAGACAGCAGCTGTATTTATGGAATACGTCTGTTTTTCCGGAGATAATAACAGTATAACACACAGTATCTGCATATTTGTGTAAAAAATTTCCCACGATGTGAAAACCTGTGCTATAATCTGTGAGATAATAAGAAACAGGAGGATTTGAGAGTGGAAAAAAGAATTATACAGGTCGAGGAAAAAGTACCTGCAAAGATGCTGATACCGTTAAGTATCCAGCACATGTTCGCCATGTTCGGAGCATCCGTGCTGGTGCCATTCCTTTTTGGTATCAGTCCGGCTATTGTGCTTCTGATGAATGGTGTGGGAACACTCCTTTTTATTTTCATCACAAAAGGAAAGGCACCGGCTTATTTAGGTTCCAGTTTTGCCTTCCTTTCACCGGCTCTTCTGGTGATCAGCAAGTATGGATATGAGTATGCCCTTGGTGGTTTCGTTGTTCTGGGTATTGCTGGTATGTGTGTTGCATTGATTGTCCGCCAGTGCGGAACAGACTGGATCGATATCGTGCTTCCTACAGCGGCAATGGGACCGGTAGTGGCACTGATCGGTCTGGAGCTTGCGGGAAATGCGGCAAGTACGGCAGGATTTCTGGACGATAAGGTAGATCCGAAGAATGTGATCGTATTTCTGGTCACACTTGGAGTTGCGGTATTCGGGCAGATCCTGTTCCGAGGCTTCCTTTCTGTTATTCCGATCCTGATTGCGATCATTGCGGGATATGTGGCAGCAGGTGCATGCGGGCTTCTGGATTTTACACAGGTAAGGGAAGCGGCATTTTTTGCTCTTCCCAACTTTACATCTCCGAAATTTAATTTTGAGGCCATTATGACGATCTTTCCGGCACTGCTTCTGGTAACCTCCGAGCATATCGGCCATCAGATCGTAACCGGAAAGATTGTTGGAAGAAATCTTCTGAAAGATCCGGGGCTTCACAGATCCCTGTTTGCAGATTTCTTCTCTACCACAGTTTCCGGATGCCTTGGTTCTGTGCCGACAACTACTTACGGTGAGAACATCGGTGTCATGGCGGTGACAAAGGTTTACAGTGTACAGGTGATCGGTGGTGCGGCAGTGCTTTCTATCTGCTGTTCCTTCCTTGGTAAACTGGCAGCCCTGATCAGTACCATTCCCGGTCCGGTGATCGGTGGGATTTCCTTCCTTCTTTACGGAATGATCGGAACATCCGGACTTCGCATGCTGGTTGACAATCACGTGGATTACAGCAAGTCCAGAAATCTGACGCTGACAAGCGTTGTCTTTGTTGTAGGTCTTTCCGGAATTGCCCTGAAGCTTGGAAATGTTGAGCTTACCGGTATGGTGCTGGCATGTGTGGTTGCCATGGCGTTAAGCCTTGTATTCTATATTCTGGACAAACTGAAGCTGACCAACGATCAGTAACAGGAAATGTATTGCATAAAAAGCAGATGAAGAGGGAAATCTTTTTATCTGCTTTTTTGTATTCAGAGAGGAAAAAGAAATCATGTATGGGAAGCCTTTTGTCGGATTTTTAGAGATCCTGTCAACAAAAAAACAGAGGGATTTTCAAGTATCTTATTGACAATCATTCCGTTTTATAATACTATGTAATACAGAAAACACGAACAAAGGTTCGGATTGCAGGAAACCTGATTAGAAAGAGAATAAAGAATAGGAGATTACATAATGATCAGTGAAGAGAAGCAGAAGGCGTTGGAAGCGGCCCTTGGAAATATTGAGAAACAGTTCGGTAAAGGCTCTGTCATGAAGCTTGGAGATTCCAGCTCCCATATGCAGGTGGAGGCAGTTCCCACAGGATGCTTAAGCCTGGATATCGCCCTTGGTGTAGGTGGTGTTCCCAAGGGACGTATCGTGGAGATCTACGGACCGGAGTCCAGTGGTAAGACAACGGTAGCCTTACATATGGTCGCTGAGGTGCAGAAGAGAGGCGGAATCGCAGGATTTATCGATGCGGAGCATGCTCTTGATCCTGTTTATGCCAAGAGTATAGGTGTTGATATCGACAACCTTTATATTTCACAGCCGGATAACGGAGAGCAGGCGCTGGAGATCACAGAGACTATGGTACGTTCCGGTGCTGTGGATATCGTGATTGTGGATTCTGTTGCAGCTCTGGTTCCCAAGGCAGAGATCGAAGGAGATATGGGAGACAGCCATGTAGGTCTGCAGGCCCGTCTGATGTCACAGGCACTCCGTAAACTGACGGCTGTTATCAGCAAGTCCAACTGCGTGGTGATCTTTATCAACCAGCTTCGTGAGAAGGTTGGAGTGATGTTTGGCAATCCGGAAACTACAACCGGTGGACGTGCGCTGAAATTCTATGCATCTGTCCGTATGGATGTACGTCGTGTGGAAACCTTGAAGCAGGGTGGTGAGATGGTCGGAAACCACACCCGTGTGAAAGTAGTTAAGAACAAGGTCGCTCCGCCATTTAAGCAGGCAGAGTTTGATATCATGTTCGGAACCGGTATTTCCAGAGAGGGAGATATCCTGGATCTGGCTGCAGAATGCTCCATCGTAAACAAGAGCGGAGCCTGGTATGCATATGAAGGGGATAAGATCGGACAGGGACGTGAGAATGCCAAATTATTCCTGAGAGAGCATCCGGAGATCCGCGATGAGATTGAGAAGAAGGTTCGTGTACATTATCATCTGGATCCGGCAGATGAGACAGCAGAAGCAGCAGTACAGGCAGATGATACAGAGAAGGAAGAGTAGTCCATGCTGGATCTGGAAGAACGAAACCGTGCAAGAAAGAAAGCCATGCGGCTTCTGGAACATATGGACCGCACAGAGAAAGGCCTGACGGATAAACTCCGTCAGGCTGAATTTTCACCGGAGGCAGTAGAAGATGCCATTGCTTATGTGAAGTCCTATGGGTATATCAACGATGCCCGTTATGCCAGAACCTATATCTCCTTCCGCATGGAAACCAGGAGCCGTCAGAAGATACTCTCGGAACTTCAGTTAAAGGGCGTGGACCGTCAGATTGCCCTGGATGCCTGGAATGAGATGGAAGAGCTTATGGAACCGGACGAGCGGGAGATATTACGCAGGACGATCGAGAAGAAATATGCACCGGACACAGAGCTTGATGAAGGACAGATGAGAAGGCTGTATGGATACCTGGCCAGAAGGGCGTTCCGGTATGAAGATATTTCCCATACTCTGGAAGAAATGAACATCCGGGTGAAACATGATATAGAATAACTCTGAAAACACCTCGCGGAATATTCCCAGTGAATAGTAACGAGAAAAGAGCCAGTTCACATATGCTAACCAAAATCTGCTTTTTCATGAGAAAAACTTGACATAAATGTGAAAAACAGCTAAACTTGTATTGTTGTATTTGTACAATGAAAACTAAATAAGGAGGTGCTCCTGTGGCAGGCACAATTATCGGTGTTATTGTCGCTGTGGTAGTCACGCTACTTATTGCAGTTCCTGTTACTTGCAAGGTTGCTGTTGACAAGAAAGTACGCAAGGATGCGGAAATCATAGGTACAGCAGAGGATAAGGCAAGGAATATTCTTGATGAAGCATTGAAAGCAGCAGAGACCAAGAAACGAGAAACTTTACTTGAAGTAAAGGAAGAATCTCTGCGAACTAAAAATGAACTGGAAAGGGAAACCAAGGAACGGAGAAACGAGCTGCAGAGATATGAGAAGCGAGTTTTGTCAAAAGAGGAATCTGTTGACAAAAAAGCGAATGCGGTGGAGAAGCGTGAGCTGGAATGTACAGCGAAATTTAACGAGTTACAAGAAAAAGAAAAACGAGTAAATGAACTTGAGGAAAAAGGAGTACAGGAACTGGAACGAGTTTCAGGTCTTACCTCCGAACAGGCAAAAGAAGAATTACTGAAATCTGTAGAAGATGACGTAAAGGTGGATGTTGCAAGACTCTATAAAGAGCTTGAGAACAGAGCCAAGGAAGATGCCAATAAGAAAGCTAGGGAATATGTAGTCAATGCTATTCAGAAATGTGCAGTGGATCATGTTTCCGAGACAACGATTTCTGTGGTACAGCTTCCAAGTGATGAAATGAAGGGAAGGATCATCGGTCGTGAAGGCCGTAACATCCGTACACTTGAGACACTTACCGGTGTGGATCTGATCATTGATGATACACCGGAGGCAGTGGTACTTTCCGCATTTGATCCGATCAGGAGAGAGATTGCCAGAGTGGCTCTTGAGAAACTGATCGTGGATGGCCGTATCCATCCGGCAAGAATTGAAGAGATGGTAGAGAAAGCCCAGAAAGAAGTGGAAGCACAGATCCGGGAAGACGGTGAGAATGCTGCCATGGATGTAGGGGTACACGGAATCCATCCGGAACTTCTGAAGCTTCTTGGACGTATGAAATTCCGTTCAAGCTATGGACAGAATGCGCTGAGACATTCAATCGAGGTTGCACAGCTTTCCGGACTTCTTGCAGGAGAAGTTGGTGTGGATGTGCGTATGGCCAAGCGTGCCGGACTTCTTCATGACATTGGTAAATCCATTGACCATGAGGTAGAGGGTTCTCATATTCAGATCGGTGTGGATCTCTGCAAGAAATACAAGGAGTCCCCGATCGTTATCAACACGGTTGCGTCTCACCATGGTGATGTGGAGCCGGAATCTTTGATCGCGTGTATTGTACAGGCTGCTGATGCAATTTCCGCAGCAAGACCTGGAGCAAGACGTGAGACTCTGGAAACCTATACCAATCGTCTGAAACAGCTTGAGGATATCACTAATGAGTTTAAGGGTGTAGAGAAATCTTTTGCTATTCAGGCAGGAAGAGAAATTCGTGTTATGGTCGTGCCGGATCATGTAAGTGATGCAGATATGGTTCTCCTTGCAAGAGATATTGCAAAGCAGATCGAGGCAGAGCTTGAGTATCCTGGACAGATCAAAGTTAATGTGATCCGTGAAAGCAGAGCGGTTGACTACGCAAAATAAGCTTTCAATGGAAGAAAGTTCTGGAAATACCAAAGGCCGGACAGCTTTTTAGCTGACCGGTCTTTTTTGTCATGTGGAAAAACGGTCATATTACCGGAAAAACAGGCGTAAACTGGTACAGGGTGAGTAAATGGAGAGTAAGACAGAGAACCGGAAGTGGAAAAATGCCGGACGTTTTCCGGCGGAGATCCTCTTTATGATCGGATTTTTTGCGGGAAATGTGTTGCCGAATCTGATATGGAAAATGGAGTGGAAGCAGAAAACCCTGGCTTCTTTTTATCTGATCCGCAGCTTTGCAGGAAAAGATATTTCCGGTGGAGCTTATTTCCTGGAGGTGCTGCGACGAAGAGGAGGTTTTTTTCTTCTGTTGTTTTTATGCGGATTTACAATATTCGGAGTGCCTTTGACGGTTGCATATATGCTGTTTTTGGGAATGGAGACAGGAATGATCCTGGCATTATCAGTTCTGGAATTCGGTATTTATGGCAGTGTGGCCGGAGCTGGACTTCTGATGCCACAGTATCTGATCTATATTCCGGCGTATTTTTATCTTGCAGGTATTGTATACAGACAATCGTATGGGATCTGGAAAAATTATGGGCTTGTGCCGCAGAAATCCGGGGCTTATTTTCGGCAGGGGATCACAGCTTTTCTGCTGTATACAGGGGGAATCCTTGCAGAAAGTTTTTTGAACCCCTGTATCGTAGAAAAAGTTATAAAGGGCCTGAAAATTTTTTGAGGAAAATTTCCACAATATCTAGTAATGGTTTCCATAAAATCTGCGATATTTGGTAGTTTGTGCCGGAAAGTGTTGAAATTGTGCGGTTTTACGATGAAAAACTGTTTGATTTTATGTAAAATTCACAGTATAATTCAGTCATAAACGAGTATGATTTTAGAGAAACGGGATGCAGAGAAATGGACATAGAGATACGGGAATTTATTACATATTTACATAATAGAAAAAGAACGTCACATAATACAGAAGTATCCTACCAGAGAGACCTGAAGAAGATGGCAGTGTATTTTGCGGATCGTGGGATCTATGATATCCGAGATGTAGGAGAACTGGAGCTGGAAGGCTATCTCAGCTATATGGAGAGAGGACAGTTCGCTTCCTCGACGATCTCCAGAAATGTAGCATCTATCCGTGCTTTGTTTCAGTATCTTTATCAGGAGAACAGGATCGAGAGGGATCCGTCCCTGGAGCTGAAGCCGCCCAAGGTTGAGAAACGGATGCCGGAGATCCTTACTGTGGATGAGGTAGACCGCCTTTTGAAACAGCCGGATCTGAATACACCGAAGGGAATCCGAGACAGTGCCATGCTGGAGCTTTTGTATGCCACAGGAATGCGTGTCAGTGAACTTTTACGGCTGAACCTGGAGGATCTCAATCTCCGGTTTGGTTATGTAGTCTGTCACGATGAAGATAAGGAACGGGTGATCCCGGTTGGAAATGTATGCAAAACAGCCATGGAGAAATATCTGAAAGAAGCCCGTGGAAAATTTGTGAAAGAAAATGAGACGGAGAGTCTTTTTACCAACTGTTCAGGAAAATCCATGAGCAGACAGGGATTCTGGAAGGTCCTGAAGGGATATGCAGAGGAAGCCGGAATCCAGCATGATATCACACCACATACACTGAGACATTCTTTTGCCGCACATATGCTGCAGAATGGAGCAGATGTGAAGAGTGTGCAGGAAATGCTTGGACATTCGGATATTTCCACTACACAGGTCTATCTGAATTTTGGCGTTGCGAAAATGCGAGACGTATATATGAAAGCACATCCGAGGCATTGATCTGTAAGAAATAATACAAAAAACGCGTTCAAAAAAGAACCGGCAGCTTCCAAAATGGAAGAATGTCGGTTCTTTTTTTGAATGTAAATTGTAGAATGATCACAAATGTCTGTTCCCTGAAGTGCAGATCAGACAGAGCTTAGCAATTTTCAGCGATCGTGTAAAGCAGCTTCTCAGATTCATCCCAACCAAGGCAGGCATCTGTGATGGATTTTCCGTAGATGTGATCTCCGCCGATCTTCTGATTGCCTGGTTCGATATAGCTCTCGATCATGAGACCTTTTACCATTGAGTGAAGCTCAGGATCTACCTGACGGCTGTGAAGAACCTCACTTGCGATACGAACCTGCTGCTCGTAATGCTTGTTGGAGTTGGAGTGGTTGGTATCCACGATCACTGCCGGGTTGGCAAGGTTCTTTGCATGGTATTTGTCATAGAGAAGACGAAGATCCTCGTAATGGTAGTTCGGGATTGCTTCCCCATGCTTGTTTACCGCACCACGAAGGATTGCGTGAGAGAGTGGATTACCGGTGGTCTCAACCTCCCAGCTTCTGTAAATAAAACGATGAGCGCCCTGTGCTGCAACAATGGAGTTCAGCATAACGCTGTAGTCACCACTGGTAGGGTTCTTCATACCAGCCGGAACATCCATACCGCTGACAGTCAGTCTGTGCTGCTGATCTTCAACAGAACGTGCGCCTACAGCAACGTAGGAGAGCACATCGGAGAGATAACGGTAGTTCTCCGGGTAAAGCATCTCATCTGCACAGGTGAAGCCGCTTTCGCGGATAGCACGCATGTGCATCTTACGGATCGCGATCAGTCCGGCAAGAAGGTTCGGTTTTTTCTCAGGATCCGGCTGATGGACCATTCCTTTGTATCCTTCACCGGTCGTACGTGGTTTGTTTGTGTAAACACGCGGGATGATAAGGACTTTATCTTCGATCTTTTCCTGAACTTTGCGAAGTCTTAAAAGATAATCGCATACGGCATCTTCGTTATCTGCAGAACATGGTCCGATGATAGCGAGGAATTTATCGGATTTTCCGGTGAAAACGTCGCGAATCTCAGCATCGCGTTTCTCCTTGAGCGCCTGAAGTTCAGCATCGAGCGGATACTGATTGCGGATTTCCTCAGGAGTTGGCAGTTTTTTTATGAATTCAAAACTCATAGTACTCTATTCCTCCATAACTATAGACATTTCGATTATTTATTATAAACGATTATTGGCCGATTGTCGATAGGGAAATTTTAGCGCTTTCACGTGTAGAAGAGTAAGCAGCAGCTCACCCAGGAAAATTCCGTAAAAATAGCCTCGTATCCCTGTCAACGGAATTATAAAAACAACGGAGGAAATGCGGATGAGAATACCGGCAATACTGTGGATCAGACAGAGCCCCGGTTTTCCAAGTCCCTGCAGGATGCTGGTGAGCATGGTGTTTGTATAAAGAAAAGGACAGATAAAAGACAGATACCGTATGTAGGTGCCGGCAGTCTGGCTGTGAAAAAGCAACGCTCCGAGGAATGGGCCAAAAAGAAAGAATCCGCTTCCGCACAGAAATCCAAGGAACATGCACAGAAAAAAGGTCTGGTCTGTGACACGGCGGATCTGCTTCTGCTCTCCCAGCGCATCAAGCTGTGCGATGGAAGGCATCAGCATCACAGCGGCGGAAGACGTAAGTGTGGAAGGAAACAGGAGCAGGGGCAGTGCCATTCCGGTAAAGATCCCATAGATTTTCAGTGAGTCTGATGCTGTCATGCCGGAACGCAGAAGCATCTGTGGAATCAGAACCGCTTCTATGCTGCCGAGAAGTGTCAGAAGAATTCTGTTCAGGGAAATGGGAAAAGACAGTGTGAAAAGGTCCTTTAACAGCGAAAAGATCCTGATGGGATTTTTTTCTTGTACAGGGTGATTTCCGAAATGAAAGGAAACTACCAGCAGAGACACCAGCGAAGCGGCAGCCTCTCCGGCAAGAGAACCACCCGCTGCGATCAATGCAGTGATCGGACGTCCTTCGGAAAGAAAGATCAGATACAGGATATAGGTAGTGCCGATCCGGGCAGCCTGCTCCGAAAGCTGCACGGCTGCCGGAACAGAGGCTTTTTTCCGGGCATAATAATAGCTGTCAATGCAGGAATGAATGGCACAGAGCGGAATACTGACAGCTGTTATGCGAAGAAGACTGGCAGTCTGCGGTGTTTTCAGAATTGTGGAAGCAAAAAAATATGCGTGTTGAAAAAGCAGAAAACCGGCTGTAGCAGAAAAAAAGACAGCCATAAGTGTTCCTGTAACCAGCGAAAAACGTGCCTCCTTTTTCTCCTGAAGGGCAAGTCTGGATGCGATCAGGCGTGAAAGGGCAGCCTGGATCCCTGTATAGGATAAAGCGGCCATAAGTCCCTGGAGAGGAAGAACCAGCTGATACAAACCAAGACCTTCCGCACCAATGGCATGGGAGAGGAATATTCTATAAAAGAAACCTGCGATACGGCTGATAAGGCCTGTGCAGGCAAGAATCAGGGTTCCTTTGAGAAATATTTTTTTTGACATGGATAACCTTGAGTTACTGTTCACCCCATTTTCAGCAACACGCTTCGCGGAATATTACCAGTGAATAGTAACAACCTTGCACCTTTTTGTCAGTATATGAAGAAGTTAGCCTTGACAGAACCATATGTTTCTGATAGAGTAAACATGAAATCCGAGGAAAACACTGGGAATTGAAAAAAGAGGTGAGCGGATGAAACTGTCAACAAGAGCAAAATACGGACTTAAGGCTTTGATAGACCTTGGTCTTTACAGTGAAAAAGAAGCGGTCTCGCTTCAGAGTATTGCGGGCCGTCAAAATATATCAGTCAGCTATCTGGAGCAGCTGATGGCACTTTTGAAGAAAGCGGGCCTTGTGAAGAGTGTCCGCGGCGCAGCCGGGGGATACTTCCTTGGAAGACCGGCAGAAGAGATTTCAGTGGGAGATATCCTTCGTGTCCTGGAGGGTGGCCTGGAGGCTGCAACATGTCCGGGAACAGAAGGTGACGGTGGCTGCCAGGGTTCCGATCTCTGCGTGGCTAAATTAGTGTGGAAGAGGATCAATGACAGCATCACAGATGCAGTGGATACCCTGATGCTCAGTGAGCTGATCGAAGAAAGCCGGAGAATACACGAAAAATAATTATCCTGAACAGGAGGAAAAGAAAATGGGAAAAATGATATATCTGGACAACGCGGCTACCACAAAGACCGCACCGGAAGTTGTGGAGGCAATGCTGCCGTATTTTACAGAGTTTTATGGAAATGCTTCAACTGTTTATGATTTTGCGGCAAACAGCAAGGCTGCCATCGCAAAAGGAAGACAGCAGATCGCAGATGTGATCGGAGCCAAAAAAGAGGAGATCTATTTTACAGCAGGTGGTTCCGAGTCCGATAACTGGGCCCTGAAAGCGACCTTTGAGGCATATAAAAATAAAGGAAACCATATCATCACAACAAAGATCGAGCATCATGCAATCCTTCATACCTGCGAGTACCTTGAAAAAGAGCGTGGTGCCAAGGTCACATACCTGGATGTAGATGAGAATGGTTTCATTGACCTGGATGAGCTTCAGAAAGCCATCACACCGGAGACCATCCTGATCTCTGTTATGGCTGCAAACAATGAGATCGGTACTCTTGAGCCGCTGAAAGAGATCGGACAGATCGCACATGAGCATGGAATCCTGTTCCATACAGACGCTGTTCAGGCATTTGGCCAGATCCCGATCAATGTAGATGAGTTCAATATTGATATGCTCAGCTCCAGCGGACATAAGATCAACGGACCGAAGGGAATCGGCTTCCTCTATATCCGTAAAGGCGTTAAGATCCGCTCCTTCGTACATGGCGGAGCACAGGAGAGAAAACGTCGTGCAGGTACAGAGAACGTTCCTGGTATCGTAGGATACGGTCTTGCAGCAGAGCGTGCAAACAAGTCCATGAAAGAACGTACTGCAAAAGAAATCGAGATCAGAGATCATATGATCAGCAGGATCCTCACAGAGATCCCGTACGTACGCCTCAATGGAGATAAAGTAAAACGTCTTCCGAACAACGTAAATGTAAGCATCCAGTTCATCGAGGGAGAGTCACTTCTTCTGATGCTTGATAATTTTGGAATCTGTGCATCCAGCGGTTCTGCATGTACATCCGGTTCTCTGGATCCGTCACATGTTTTGTTAGCTATCGGTCTTCCTCATGAGATCGCACACGGATCTCTCCGTATGACCTTAAGCGAGGAGACGACAATGGAGGATGTTGATTTTGTAGTAGATAAGCTGAAAGATATTACTGCAAACTTAAGAAGCATGTCTCCGTTATATGAAGATTTTATTAAAAAACAGAAAAAATAATAAAAATACTTGCCAGGAGGAAAAAATAATGTATAGTGAAAAAGTAATGGATCATTTTCAGCATCCACGTAATGTAGGTGAGATCGAGAACGCAAGTGGCGTGGGTACTGTAGGAAATGCAAAATGCGGTGATATTATGAGAATATTCCTTGATATCGATGACGAAACTCATATTATCAAAGACTGCAAGTTTAAAACATTTGGATGCGGTGCAGCAGTTGCAACAAGCAGCATGGCAACAGAACTTGTAATGGGCAAGACCATTGAGGAAGCTATGGAAGTAACCAACAAGGCCGTTATGGAGGCTCTGGACGGACTTCCGCCGGTGAAGATCCACTGTTCCCTGCTTGCTGAGGAAGCAATTCATGCAGCTCTCTGGGATTATGCAGAGAAACATCACATTAAGATCGAGGGTCTTTCCAAACCGAAGTCTGATATCCACGAGGGTGAAGAGGATACAGAAGAGGAGTATTGATCCCTTTTATTTACGATCATAACCGGGGCATGAGCAAGCTTCAGTTGAACAGAACCGTAAGCCATTGAAAGGACAGGTAAGTAAGAAGCATGACAGGACTTACGAACGAAGAGGTTCAGGAAAGAATTGCGCAGGGTCAGGTAAATAATAACGAAAACCCCAACACCAGGACATATAAGCAGATTATTCTGGAGAATACGTTGACATTCTTCAATTTTCTGAACCTGGTGCTGCTGGTTCTCGTACTGCTGGTTGGTTCCTACAAAAACTCCATGTTTGTAGGAATCATTTTTATTAATACCGTGATCGGGATCATTCAGGAGGTCCGTGCTAAGAAAACTATTGACAAGCTGGCAATCCTGACAGAATCCAAGACGGTTGTTCTGCGTGAAGGAAAAAAATGGAAAATTTCTACAGAGAAGCTGGTTGTCGATGATCTGATATTCCTGAAGACCGGAGAACAGGTTCCGGCAGATGCGAAGATCCTGGAGGGAAGCCTTGAGGTCAATGAATCCCTGCTTACCGGTGAGGCAGACAATCTTCCGAAGAATCCGGGAGATGAGCTTTTTTCCGGAAGCTTTGTGACGGCGGGACAGGCCTGCTGCCAGATCATCCATGTGGGAAGCGACAACTATGCGTCAAGGATCACCAGCGAGGCAAAGGAATTCAAACGCCATAATTCAGAGCTTAGAAATTCCCTGAATGCCATTCTGAAGGTGATCAGTATCATTATCGTACCAATGGGGGCGCTGCTTTTTTATAAACAGTACTATTTTGTGGGAGATAATATCCGGGATTCTGTTGTCAATATGGTTGCAGCGGTCCTGGGAATGATCCCGGAGGGGCTTGTCCTTCTTACCAGTGTGGCACTGACTTTGGGGGCACTGAAGCTGGCTCAGAAGAAGACGCTGGTGCAGGAACTGTACTGTATAGAAACTCTTGCACGCGTGGATACGCTCTGTCTGGATAAGACAGGAACTATCACAGAGGGTACCATGTGTGTGGAAGCGGTGGAAAGCTATCCGCCGGTGTATGATGAGATTTCCGAGAAAATATCCGGGAAAGATCCTGAATCCGGCGAAGGTGACAGCGATGGAACTGAAAGTTCTGCTGCCTCTGCAGTTTCAGCAACAGATGCTATCGCAAAGGAGGATGGAAGCGCGAATCTCGTATTGCAGGAAAAGTCAGACACTGACCCGGAGAAACACAGTCAGGAAAATCCGGAGAAGCTCCGGGAGATCGAGCATATCATGGGAAATCTGCTTTCTGTGCTGAAGGATCAGAATGCCACTGCCGATGCACTCAGGGCAAGATTTAAAGTATCTCAGGATATGGAGCTGGATCATGTGATCCCGTTTTCTTCTGACAGGAAGTACAGCGGAGCTGCATTTACAGATGCAGGTACTTATCTGATGGGTGCAGCGCAGTTTCTTTTCCCGGAAGGGAACCCGGAATTGATGGAGTATTGTGGCGGATTTGCAGAGGAAGGTCTTCGTGTGCTGGTCCTTGCCCATAGTGTAAATGTGAGTGAGGGTGCGGAGCTTCCGGGGGGACTGGAACCTGTCGGACTTTTGCTTATTACGGATGTGATCCGTGCAGAGGCACCGGATACGCTGGCATATTTCGAAAGTCAGGGTGTTGATCTGAAAGTGATCTCCGGTGATGATCCGGTGACAGTTTCTGCAATTGCCAGACGTGCAGGTCTTAAAAATGCAGAGCATTATATAGATGCGACAACGATCACAACCCAGGAACAGATGGACGAGGCAGTTGCAGAATACAGTGTGTTCGGACGTGTAACACCTCAGCAGAAGCAGGCAATGGTGAAGTCTTTGCAGGCTCAGAAGCATACGGTTGCCATGACCGGTGATGGTGTCAATGATGTTCTGGCGCTTAAAGAGGCGGACTGCAGTATTGCCATGGCTGAGGGCAGTGATGCCGCCAAGAATATTGCCAATGTGGTATTGCTGGATTCTAATTTTGCAGCAATGCCGGAAATCGTGAATCAGGGACGCCGGGTTGTAAATAATATCCGTACTGCGGCATCTATGTTTCTGATCAAAACGATTTTTTCCGTGCTGCTGTCACTGATTACGATCTTCTTCGGGGATTCTTATCCTTTTGAGCCGATCCAGATGTCTTTGATCAGTGCCTGTGCTGTTGGTATTCCTACGTTCCTTCTGGCACAGGAGAATAATTATGAGAAGATCGACCATACATTTTTGCGTCATGTGTTTATGAATGCATTTCCGGCTGCTGTGACCATCACGGGCTGTGTGTTCAGTGTGATGCTGGTATGCCAGAATGTATACCATTCCAATGCCATGCTGAATACAGCCTGTGTGCTTGTGACAGGATGGAATTATATGGCGGCACTTAAGACGGTTTATGCGCCTTTGAATACCTATCGAAAGGTGATCATTTACAGTATGCAGGTGATCTTTTTCGGTGCGGCGGTGGTTCTGCAGAATCTTCTGACACTGGGATCTCTGGAATTCGGAATGATCATTCTGGTGTTCCTTTTGATGACATTTTCTCCGATCCTGATCGATGTGATCACGGCCTGGCTCAGAAATATTTACAGTCGTTCGCTGGATAGTGGGGAACAGGGGAAATTTGCCGCATTTATTGATAAGCTGAGAAAATAATAATATGAGAAATAAAAAAGGACACTGCCCGTTGAAAATGGCAGTGTTCTTTTTTGATTACTGTTCACTGGTAATATCCCGCGAGGTGTGTTACTGAGAACGGAGTGAACAGTAACCTTTTTTGGGCGAATAAACTGTGGAGAAGTTATCCGGTGCAGATCTGTGTAGAGAATGCAGATTGTGGATATCCGCCTGACGAAGTTATTATTTCGTGTGCATAAGCCAGATAAATCCGAAGGCAGGGATCTCTACAGCCTGTGCGTCTCTCTGAACTCCTGTGAGAAGATCTGTGTAAGTACCGTCCTGTTCGTTGATCCAGGCTACCTTATCCTGATCACTGAAATTGTAGATGCAGATCAGCTTTTCTTCAGAAGTTTCTCTTACCAGGGCAAGGAGAGCCCTTTCCCAGGTTTCCACCGTATGTGCAGGAACTTCAGGTGCAAATACCGGATGGCTGGCGCGGATGGATTCCAGCTGCTCAAGGCTGTTGAAAATGCGTCCCTGAATCGTTTCGACATCGGCTCTGTTCCTGGCAAGTGCCCAGTTGAAACGTCCGTTGTGGAGCCAGCGGGGATCAGATGCTTTGGAAATGTCTGCTTTATAGGTGTAGTCATTCAGCTGTCCGACCTCGTCACCGCTTCGAAGTACCGGAATTCCGGGGAGGGAAAGAAGCAATGCATGAAGTGTTACGTCATAGCGGATTCCCCGGCTGACACCCTCCATATTTCCTTCATAATCAAAACGCTCAATTCCTGCAAGAGATGCGGTTGTTCCGCAGAGCTCAGATTCCTCGTTTTCCGGATTTACATAAATTTCACCCCGGGCAAAGGAATCAGGGAAAATACCTGCCAGGAATTCATTCAGATAATCTCTGTGAGGTCCTTCTGTGATAAAGCTTCCTTTCAGGAAATCATAGTCTAGGTTCCAACGTACAGTGTTGCGGTTACGGAGGTAATTCTGGAATACCGGTGCCTGCGGAAGGTCTGCAGCTCTGTCAATTCCCCGGCGGAGAAGGGCAGTGTCCTTTGTGGCAACGGTATGCCAGAGATCGGACATCAGCCGGGTGCTGTTTACAATGTGAAGTTCCGGCATATCGGAAGTTCCGCCGAATGCAGCAGCCTCTGCAGGTGGGCGGTCTGTTTCGCCAAGGAGAAGAATTCCGGGGCATACGATCTCACACACCATTCTGGTCATACGTAGCAGAGAGTGAAGCTTCCAGAGATTTTCTTCCGGCATCATCGGAAGGACACCAAGGCTGAATACAGAAGCACCTTCATTTGCAAGTTCCAGGATCTGAAGAAGCATTGCATTGAAATAAGCCGGAGTCTGGAGCACACACGGCGCACCGGACTGTGGGTCATCCACAGAAAGGCTTAACGGGATCTCAAGAGCCAGGCGGATACCTGCTTTCCTACAGTTAGCTGCAAGTGTGTACAGATCTTCGGAGGTTCCGATCTCCGGGATAATGCAAAGGGAGCAATTGGAGGTTGCCTGGAAAAGATCTGTCAGGTACAGAGTGTCTGCTTTGCATTCGCTGATATAGTCCAGTTTATCAGATAGACCGGAAAGAGTATCTGCGAAGTCAGCAGGATTTACAGCCATTCCGGTGAAAGTAGTCTTACGGAACCAGTCAGGATCAGCAACGCAGGTCTGGTCAGCTTCCTTCATGGAAAGAGAGCGCTCACGGTAAATCTCTTTCATCTTTTTTGTGAGGCTTGAGAATGTGCCGGCAACTTCCGGATGATCGCGGAACAGTTCACAGTAGAGCCATTTCAGATCATTGTAGTAGTGTTTCAGACGTTTCTCGTAGAGGGCATCGTAAGCTGTGTCCTCCTTGGAGGTTTCGACTTTCAGAGGCTCGGTCTTGGAAGTAGTAACTTTCGCCGGTTCAGTCTTAGAGGTCTCAACCTTGATCGGCTCAGTTTTAGAAGTTTCAACTTTGATCGGCTCGGTTTTAGAAGTCTCAACTTTGATCGGCTCGGTTTTAGAAGTTTCAACCTTGATTGGCTCAGTCTTTGAAGTTTCAACTTTGATCGGCTCGGTCTTGGAAGTCTCAACTTTGATCGGCTCGGTTTTTGAAGTCTCAACTTTGATCGGCTCGGTCTTGGAAGTCTCAACTTTGATCGGCTCGGTCTTGGAAGTCTCAACTTTGATCGGCTCGGTTTTTGAAGTCTCAACTTTGATCGGCTCAGTCTTGGAAGTCTCAACTTTGATCGGCTCGGTCTTTGAAGTCTCAACCTTGATCGGCTCAGTCTTTGAAGTTTCAACCTTGATCGGTTCAGTTTTAGAGGTCTCGACTTTAAGCGTTTCCTTCTTTACGGTTTCAAGTTTTTTTACTTCGACTTTAGTATTTTCAACAGATTTGGCAGCAGGGGTATTTTTTTTCAGCTGCTTTTCTTTTTTTGCCTGCATGGCAGCTTTCTTTTTCTGGAGTCTTTTTGTTGACATATAGAGTTCCTCCTTAGATAAAATGATATTTTCGGTATAAAAGTGTAAACTCTCTCTCGTGAGAGAGAAACAGAGCTACAGTTTATGAAAAACAGGGCGACGATTTTTAAATACAGCATAATAGGAAAAACCACATTCACGGAAAATATCAGCCGCCTTGTCAAAAGCATAGCCGATCTTATCCGGAGTGTGGGCATCTGCACCAATGGTGATGATCTCACCGCCAAGCTCACGGTAGCGTCGGATAATATTGATACATGGATTCGGTTCACCAAGCCCATAGTGATAACCGCCTGTGTTCAGCTCGATTCCCACATTTTTGCGGATCAGTGTCCGCAGGATCTCGTCCAGGATCTCCTTATATCTTCCATAAGAATACTGACGGTTCTGATTTGGACCATAACGTACTACATAGTCGATATGTCCATACACATCCATCTCATCAAAAGCAGCGATATTTTCCAGGATGGATTCAAAATATTCCATGTAACATGCGGATTCCTTACGGCCCTCAAAATAAGAAGGATAATAAGGATCGTATCCGTGCACCACATGGGAGGAACCAATAACGAAATCAAAAGGAACTTCCTTCAGAAGATCGGAAAAAGATTCTGCAAGCTGAGGCTGAAGTCCAAGCTCGATCCCGAAGTTAACCTGGATCTGGTTTTTAAAAGCATCCGCAAGACTCTCAAGCTTCTGGCGGTATGCAGGGATGTTCAGGGAAAAATCAAGATTTTCCGGAGTATCAGGATAATCCGGATCAAAATGTTCAGTAAAACAGATTCCCATGAGACCCTTGTCTGCGGCAGTCTGGATCATCTTTTCCATCGGTGTATCGGAATCTGCGGAAAAAGAGGAGTGCATATGGCAGTCCCATAAAATTTTCTGGTCCATTTTGTACCTCCATATTCAAGCCTTTATATTCTGTGACAATGATCGTATCTGCCTGCTATGAAGCCGGAAAAGTCAGGCTCCCGGAAGGGAGCAGGGATATCTCTTTTGGCGCTCAGCAGGACAGAACTTTCTATCAGAGAATTATAGCACATTTTTCAGAAATTTTCTTAATATTTATTTTAATGTTCTTTTTTATAAATAGCTCTTGAATTTTTGTTTGGAATTAGGTACAATATGAAACAGGTTGATGTTTCTTTAACAAAGGAACGATTTAATCACCATTCAATTCATAGGAGGAATTTATCATGGCAGTAAAAGTTGCAATTAATGGTTTTGGACGTATCGGTCGTCTTGCATTCCGTCAGATGTTTGGAGCAGAGGGATTCGAGGTTGTAGCAATCAATGACCTTACATCTCCTAAAATGCTTGCTCACTTATTAAAATATGATTCTACACAGGGAAGATACGCTCTTGCAGATACAGTAACAGCAGGAGAGGATTCCATCACAGTAGACGGAAAAGAGATCAAAATCTATGCTAAGGCTAACGCTGCAGAGCTTCCATGGGGAGAGATCGGTGTAGACGTAGTTCTTGAGTGCACAGGTTTCTACACATCTAAAGATAAAGCTCAGGCTCATATCGATGCAGGTGCTAAGCACGTAGTTATTTCCGCTCCGGCTGGAAACGACCTTAAGACAATCGTTTACAACGTAAACCATCAGGGTCTTACAAACGAGGACAAGATCATCTCCGCAGCTTCCTGTACAACAAACTGCCTTGCACCAATGGCTAAGGCTCTTAACGATCTTGCACCGATCAAATCCGGTATCATGTGCACAATCCACGCTTACACAGGCGATCAGATGACACTTGACGGACCGCAGAGAAAAGGCGATCTGAGAAGATCCCGTGCAGCTGCAGTTAATATCGTTCCGAACAGCACAGGTGCTGCTAAAGCTATCGGACTTGTTATCCCAGAGCTTAACGGCAAACTTATCGGTTCTGCACAGCGTGTTCCTACCCCAACAGGTTCTACAACAATCCTTACAGCAGTAGTTGAAGGAAATGTTACAAAAGAGCAGATCAACGCAGCTATGAAAGCAGCTTCTAACGAGTCCTTCGGATACAACGAGGATGAGATCGTATCCAGCGATATCGTTGGTATGAGATTTGGTTCCCTCTTCGATGCTACTCAGACAATGGTACTTCCACTTGAGAATGGCACAACAGAGGTTCAGGTAGTTTCCTGGTATGACAACGAGAACTCCTACACAAGCCAGATGGTTCGTACAATCAAGCACTTCGGAAGCCTTCTGAACGCTTAATTTTCAGCGAACGAGTGTAGAAGAATAGACTCAGAAAGGGTCCGGTCTGAAGAGGACCGGGCCCTTTTTTTCCAAAAGATCAAACAAAAGAATATCTGAGGAAATGACTGTTGACAGAGCGGACAACAATACCGCTCGCCCTTATTGATCTGCTTCCGGCAGAAATAAAAGTTAAGGAGATATAGAAATGCTGAACAAAAAAAGTGTTGATGATATCAATGTAAAAGGACAGAGAGTACTTGTAAGATGTGACTTTAACGTTCCGCTTCAGGATGGAAAGATCACAGACGAGAATCGTCTTGTGGCTGCTCTTCCTACAATCAAGAAACTGATCGCAGACGGCGGAAAGGTTATCCTCTGCTCCCACCTCGGAAAACCGAAGGGAGAGCCGAAACCGGAGCTTTCTCTTGCACCTGTAGCTGTTCGTCTTTCTGAGCTTCTTGGACAGGAAGTGAAATTTGCAGCAGATCCTGAGGTAGTAGGACCAAACGCAAAAACTGCTGTTGCTGAGATGAAAGATGGCGATGTAATTCTTCTTGAGAATACACGTTACCGTGCAGAAGAGACAAAGAACGAAGATAAGTTCAGCGAAGACCTTGCTTCTCTTTGCGATGTATTCGTAAACGATGCATTCGGAACCGCTCACAGAGCTCACTGCTCCAACGTAGGTGTTACCAAATATGTTAAGACAGCAGTTGTAGGATATCTGATGCAGAAAGAGATCGATTTCCTCGGAAACGCTGTAAATAATCCAGAGAGACCATTCGTTGCAATTCTTGGCGGTGCTAAGGTTTCCAGCAAGATCTCTGTAATCAACAACCTTCTTGATAAGGTAGATACACTGATCATTGGTGGTGGTATGTCCTATACATTCTCCAAAGCTATGGGCGGACACATCGGAACATCCCTCTGCGAGGATGATTACCTTCAGTATGCTCTCGACATGATGAAGAAAGCAGAGGAGAAAGGCGTTAAGCTTCTTCTTCCTGTAGATAACAGAATCGGTGATGACTTCTCCAACGACTGCAACATCCAGATCGTAAAACGTGGTGAGATTCCGGACGGATGGGAAGGAATGGACATCGGAACAGAGACAGAGAAGATCTTTGCAGATGCTGTAAAAGATGCTAAGACAGTTGTATGGAACGGACCGATGGGATGCTTCGAGATGCCGAACTTTGCACATGGTACAGAGGCAGTTGCCAAAGCTCTTGCTGAGACAGATGCAACAACGATCATCGGTGGCGGTGATTCCGCAGCAGCAGTAAATATCCTTGGATATGGCGACAAGATGACACACATCTCCACAGGTGGCGGTGCATCTCTTGAGTTCCTTGAAGGAAAAGAGCTTCCGGGTGTAGCTGCAGCTAACGATAAAGACTGATAAAAAAATAAAGTGTTCCATAAACACAAAAAAGGAGATAAAACAATGGCAAGAAAGAAAATTATTGCTGGAAACTGGAAAATGAACATGACACCAAGCGAGGCTGTAAAGCTGGTTGAGACCTTAAAACCGCTTGTTGTTAACGACGAAGTTGATGTAGTGTTCTGCGTACCGGCTATCGACATCATTCCTGTTGTTGAGGCAGCTAAAGGAACAAACATCCAGGTTGGCGCTGAGAACATGTACTTCGAGGAGAAAGGTGCTTACACAGGTGAGATCGCTCCGGCTATGCTCGTAGATGCAGGCGTTAAGTACGTAGTACTTGGACATTCCGAGAGAAGAGAGTACTTCGGAGAGACAAACGAAGACGTTAACAAAAAAATGCTCAAAGCTTTCGAGCATGGCATCACACCGATCATGTGCTGCGGTGAGACACTTACTCAGAGAGAGCAGGGCGTGACTATGGACTTCATCCGTCAGCAGGTTAAGGTTGGATTCCAGGGTGTTACAGCTGATCAGGCTAAGACAGCAGTTATCGCTTACGAGCCGATCTGGGCTATCGGAACAGGTAAGACAGCTACAACAGAGCAGGCTCAGGAGGTTTGCGCTGATATCCGTAAATGCATCGCTGAGATCTATGATGATGCTACAGCAGCAGAAATCCGTATTCAGTACGGCGGATCTGTAAACGCTGCAACAGCTCCTGACTTATTCGCTCAGGCTGACATCGACGGCGGTCTTGTAGGCGGCGCTTCCCTGAAACCAGATTTCGGAAAGATCGTAAACTACAAATAAGATCCACTTAAAAAGGGGCTTCGGCCCCTTTTTTTATATCTTCTTATAGAAAAAACCAGAAAAACTCTCCCTGACACGGATAGCACAGCCAACAAAAAGCTGCATCTGATCACAGTCAGAGAGAGTTTTTCTTATCTTCAGAGTAAGGATTGTTTTTCACTGAAGCTTTTTCTGTATGTTCGTTCCTTTCGTCAGGCTCGGGAACATGTTCCACAATGTCCTCGATCTCGCAGTGGAGAATGGAACACAGCCTGTCTATGGTATAAATTTCAACATTTTTATTTTTTCGAAGTCTGTCCAGAAGTGAACGGGTGATCTGGTAATGTTCATAAAGATCATACTGAGTGATCCCACGCTCCTTCATCGTGACCCAAAATCTGTCATATTTTATCATATATATATCCTGTCCGATTCATCCTTGAATTAATCTTATTATGAAGGTAAAATTGGAATCACAACAGTGTCCTTATATCGACACTACAGAAAGGAGAAGCAATGAGGAAGTTTTTTAAAATCTTAATTTCAGTGGTGATCACACTGTATTTTTCAGCTACCATGTTCTACTGCTTTGTGGCAGGAACACCGGATGGCGGAAAAGGGGCAGTGATCTATATGATGTCAGCAGCAGGCTTGTCGATACTGTTTCCGGCTTTTACCTGCGGCTGCATTCATTACATCCTTTATCTCAGAAAAAAAATGGATGAAAGGCGCAAATGATCAGGATTTATGGTATGATAACAATAAATATCTGGCAGGGTATGTCGTTTCAGAAAACGGTTATCTGATAACGGCAGAAACGCATCAGATGGCTGTGCTGTGATGCAGCCGTTACGTATTATAATAGAAAGAAAGCCTGCAGCTGTGCGTAAGACGCTTATATGATCATTTGTGGAGGATTTTATGGGGAATATTCTGGATTATCTTGACTGGAGAGGAGATATTACCTTTGAGCAGTCACCCTTTAATGAAGTTGACAATCTGATACTGGCGTGTTTTTCCTATCTTGATCTGGATGAGATGGCAGAAGTAAAAAACGGAAATACTCTTTCTGTAGAAGAACTCTTTGCGGCTTTTTCCAGACGGGAAATAAAGAAGGATCTGAAAGCAGAAAGCGCATTTCTGCAGAATACACCGGTGCTCCTTGAAAAAATGGCCTGTGCGGAGAGATTCCGGAAATGTACAGTAGGAGGCTTTGTCAATGAAATCCTTTCCCGTCAGGCTCAGCAGTTTGCGGCAGTGACTATAGGACTGGATGATGGAACCACATATATTTCATTTCGTGGAACCGATGATACCATTGTGGGGTGGAAGGAGGATTTTAATTTAAGCAACGGAGTTGTTCCTTCGCACAGAAAAGCGTTGGAATATCTGGAAACGCATGGAACTTATATACAGTCCATGCTGCGGATCGGCGGTCATTCCAAAGGAGGAAATCTGGCTATGTATACAGCAATGCAGTGCAGTGACATCTTGCAGGAAAAGATTCTTTCTGTCTATGATAATGATGGTCCGGGTTTTCCGGAAGGATTTTTCAGTCCCGGAAGAGTGGAAAGGGTTTTGCCAAAAGTCACTCGTATCATTCCCGAGGCATCTGTGATCGGGATGCTGCTCAGCCACCAGAAAGATCCGCTGATCGTAGCCAGTACACAGAAGGGAATCCTGCAGCATGACGCTTTTACCTGGGAGGTAATGGGGCCATCCTTTATAGAGAAAGAAAGTTTGACAAGAAGAGCTGCGGCGTCAGATCGAAGTCTTCACAAATGGATCGACCATATGGATGAAAAGCAGAGAGAGCATCTCATCGGGGAACTTTTTTCTGTGCTGGAAGCAACCGGAGCAGATACCATTTCCCAAATCCAGGAAGGCGGTCTGAAAAGTCTGGCTGCCATGGTGCGCCAGCTGGATAAACTGGAACCACAGTCAAAAGCTATGGTGCAGGAGCTGATCACCGGACTTTTTGGCAGCTGGCTGGAATTGCTTCCTCTGCCGGAACTTGACAAAAAGCGTTTTCTGCCATAACATAGGAGTTACTCTGATAAAATTGGAAAAAACGGAAAGGGGACATCAGAAAATGAACGAAAAAGTCGTAAATGCGGCCCTTCTTGGTCTCGGAACAGTAGGGACCGGTGTATATAAAGTGATCAAAAGCCAGGAGCAGGAAATGACAGCTAAGCTTGGATGCCAGGTAAAGATCACAAAGATCCTGGTGCGTAACCTTGAGAAAGCATCCGGGAAGGTAGATGATCCTTCTGTTCTTACAACGGACTGGGCAGATATTGAGGGAGATCCTTCCATTGATATTGTGATCGAGCTGATCGGTGGAATCGAGCCGGCACGTACTTATATCCTTGCAGCACTGAAAGCCGGCAAGAACGTTGTAACTGCAAATAAGGATCTGATCGCAGTCCACGGAAAAGAGATCCTGGAAACTGCCCGGGCAGCACAGAAGGATTTTCTGTTTGAGGCAGCAGTTGCCGGAGGAATCCCGATCATCAGCCCGTTGAAGAACAGTCTTGAGGCCAACCATGTAACGGAAGTTATGGGAATCGTAAACGGAACTACGAACTTTATCCTTACCAAGATGTCCCAGGAAGGAATGGAATTTTCAGATGCACTTGCGCTTGCTACAGAGCTTGGATATGCAGAGGCAGATCCTACCGCAGATATCGAAGGAATTGATGCAGGAAGAAAGGTTGCCATCCTTGCATCAGTTGCCTTTAATTCCAGAGTTACCCTTGATAATGTTCATATAGAAGGAATCACAAAGATCACAGCAAAGGATATCCGTTACGCAAAAGAAATGGGCTGCGAGATCAAGCTTCTGGGTGTTGCACGCTGTCAGGAGGACGGCGTTGAGGCCTATGTCTGCCCGATGCTGATTCCGGCAGAGCATCCCCTTGCATCCGTCAATGATTCTTATAATGCGGTTTTTGTACACGGAGATGCAGTAGGAGATACCATGTTCTATGGACGTGGAGCAGGTGAGCTTCCTACAGCAAGTGCGGTTGCCGGTGATGTATTTGAGGTAGTTCGTAATATGAAGGCAGATTGCTGCGGAAGAGTAGGCTGCACCTGCTATAAGACACTTCCGGTAAAAGATATGGCAGATACCCATAACCGCTATTTTCTCCGCCTGCAGGTAGAGGACCGCTGCGGTGTGCTGGCTGAGATCCTGGAGCATTTTGCAAAATATCAGGCAAGCGTGGCACAGATCATGCAGAAAGAAAGCAAGAGACCGGATACTGCAGAGGTTGTTGTGATCACTAAACTTGTAAGTGAGGGCGCTTTCTTTAAGGTTAAGGAAGAGCTGGAAAATAGCGCATCTGTAAGAAAGATTTCTTCTATGATCCGTGTATACCAGAAATAATATCTTTCGCGTAAATTTACAGATCAGCCGCATCAGTTGTTAGGAAATTGGAAACAGACAAATTTTTGTCAAAGAAAACGTTGCAAAATTTCTGGATTTTGGTACTATATAAAATGGAAAACAAAAGAATCCTGAATGGTACAGAGAGTTTCAGAATCATTGAAGAGCTGTGCCGGACAGATTTTCGATCAAAGATAAGAAGGGGAAAATTATGAGCAAAAAACCAACAGTTTTAATGATCCTTGATGGATACGGACTCAATGACAGACATGACGGAAATGCTGTATATGAGGCAAAAACACCGGTTATGGACGGACTTATGAAAGATTATCCGTTTGTAAAAGGCAATGCCAGCGGTCTTGCGGTAGGTCTTCCGGACGGACAGATGGGTAACTCCGAGGTTGGTCATATGAACATGGGCGCAGGCCGTATCGTATACCAGGAGCTTACAAGAATCACAAAAGAGATCCAGGACGGCGATTTCTTCAAGAATGAGGCACTTCTTACTGCTATGAAGAACGCAAAAGACAATGATTCCGCGATCCATTTTATGGGACTTCTTTCTGACGGTGGCGTACACAGCCACAATACACATCTCTATGGACTTCTTGAGATGGCAAAGAGAGAGGGACTCAAGAAAGTTTACGTACACTGCTTCCTGGATGGACGTGACACACCGCCTGCATCCGGTAAAGAGTTTGTAGAGCAGCTGGAAGCCAAAATGAAAGAGATCGGCGTTGGTGAGATCGGTGTGATCTCCGGACGTTATTATGCAATGGATCGTGATAACCGCTGGGATCGTGTTGAGCTTGCATATAAAGCTCTTACACAGGGCGAAGGCGTAAAGGGAACAGATGCTGCAGCAGCAGTTCAGGCTTCCTATGATGCTGACAAGACAGATGAATTTGTGCTTCCGACTGTTATCGAGAAAGACGGCAAACCGGTTGCAACTATTTCCGATAAGGATTCCGTTGTATTCTTCAACTTCCGTCCGGACCGTGCAAGAGAGATCACAAGAGCTTTCTGTGATGACGATTTTAAGGGCTTTGAGAGAGCAAAGAGACTGGATACCACATTCGTATGCTTCACAGAGTATGATGATACCATCCAGAATAAGCTGGTAGCATTCCACAAGGTTCTTCTTCACAATACCTTCGGTGAGTACCTTGCAGCTCACGATATGACACAGGCACGTATCGCCGAGACAGAGAAATATGCACATGTTACATTCTTCTTCAACGGTGGTGTTGAGGAGCCAAACAAAGGAGAGGACAGAATCCTTGTAAAATCCCCGAAGGTTCCGACCTACGATATGCAGCCGGAGATGAGCGCACCGGAGGTTTGTGAAAAGCTTGTAGAGGCGATCAAGTCTGACAAGTATGATGTGATCATCATCAACTTTGCTAACCCGGATATGGTTGGCCATACAGGTGTTGAGGCAGCTGCGATCAAGGCTGTTGAGACTGTTGATGCGTGTGTCGGTAAGGCTGTAGAGGCGATCAAAGAGGTTGACGGACAGCTCTTTATCTGTGCTGACCATGGTAACGCAGAGCAGCTTGTAAATTATGAAACAGGTGAGCCATGGACAGCTCATACAACTAACCCGGTACCGTTTATCCTTGTAAATGCAGATCCGAAATACACACTTCGTGAGAACGGATGTCTTGCAGATATCGTTCCGACTCTGATCCAGCTTATGGGTATGGAGCAGCCGAAGGAAATGACAGGAGAGTCTCTTCTTGTTGAGAAATAAATAAGTTTCACGGAATCCCGGCAGATTTTTACGGATCTGTCGGGTTTTTTTATCCGATCGTTCCTGCTTCCACACATGAAAAAAATTTTCAAAATCATCTTGTAAAATCATTCCATTTCAACTATAATCCCTCTGATACATAAAAACAGGTAACTTTTGATTAACTGTAAAGTTACAGAAAGAATAATAAAAAGAATAACAAAAAGCAGCACAAAGTTTATGAACGATCAAATTAAATGTGGGGAAGGAAGATTTCATGAAAACAGACATGACGCAGGGAAAACCGGTAAAAGTGCTCCTGGGATTTACGATCCCGGTATTTATCGGTAATGTATTTCAGCAGTTCTACAATATGGTAGATGCGGTGGTTGTAGGAAAATTTGTAGGAACAAAGGCACTGGCGGCAGTTGGCTCAACAGGAACTATCATCTTTTTGATCATAGGCTTTCTTCTGGGACTTACTGCCGGTTTTACCGTACTGACTGCACAGAAGTACGGTGCGGGAAAAATGGATGAGATGCGTCAGACCGTGGGAAATGCACTGATCCTGACAGCGCTGATCTCGGCAGTGATGACAGCAGTCAGCATGACAGGTATGCATGCACTTCTGAAATTTATGCACACGCCGGATGATATTTTCAAGGATGCATATGCTTACGTTATGATCATCTGCGGAGGGATTTTTGCCCAGGCATTATATAATATCCTGGCCAGTATTCTTCGTGCACTGGGAAACAGTAAGGTACCACTGTATTTTCTGATCTTGTCTGCAATGCTGAATATTGTGCTTGACCTTGTATTTATCATCGTGTTTAAACTGGGAGCACCTGGAGCAGCCTGGGCTACCATTATTTCTCAGGGAGTTTCAGGAGTCTTATGTCTGGTATATATCTGGAAGTTTGTGCCGGAGCTCCGTATGAAAAAAGAAGACTGGTATTTCAGACGTAACCTCGCAGCCAAGCAGATCGGTGTGGGAATCCCAATGGGACTGCAGTATTCTATCACGGCGATCGGAACCATGATGGTACAGTCCGCCTTAAATATGCTTGGCTCCTATGCGGTGGCGGCGTTTACAGCAGGAAGTAAGATCGAGCAGATCTTCACCCAGGCATTTGTGGCACAGGGAACTGCCAGCGCTACCTACAATGCACAGAATATCGGAGCCGGAAAGCTTGAGAGAGTGCGGGAAGGTTTTCGGGCTTCGCATTTTATAGGAATTGTATATTCTGTTGTTGTTGGCGGTTTTCTGTTCTTTGCGGGAAAATATTTCGCATATCTGTTTATCTCAGATAACATTGGAGAAGTACTTCCTATGGTAGCAATCTATGTAAAATGTGTGGCATTGTTTTTTATTCCTCTGTATTTTGTCAATGTGCTGCGAAACGGGATCCAGGGAATGGGATATGGTCTTCTTCCTATGATGGCCGGCGTGGCTGAGCTTGCAGGAAGAGGAATCACCGCTACCATTGCGGCCGGAAAAAGCAGCTATATCGGTACCTGTCTTGCAAGTCCGGTGGCCTGGATCTTTGCGACGGTGCTCCTTTGGGTAATGTACTTCTATGTTATGAAAGATATGGCGCGGAAGCTGTACGGTACAAATAAGTTATAAAAAAACCATGAAATGAGATGCAATTTCTGGAAAGTATGATATAATGAAAAGGCTGGTGAGTAAGACCAGAAAGTATCAATGGAAAGGTGCCTTTTTGAAGGCACATGAACATAGAGGTGGATAAATATGAGCAACGATGAAAAGAGGGATATCGAGGACAGGATCAATGATGCCATGGCAAAGATCGTCAGTGATGCTGTAGGAGAGCCTCATCCTGAAAATAAAAAAGACAGATCAGCTGCTCACAAGTCAGCAAGACCTTCGAAATCAGCAAGGCCAAGGAAAATCACCTACGTACCTATCGATGAATCTGAATTTGAACCTATCGTTATACCCGAAAAGAAAAAGCATAAGGCACTGAAGGTGACCGGAATGATTGCTGCCATGGTTTTGGTAGTGGTGGGCTGTGCATATGCAGGATTATCCTATTATTACACCAGTCATTTCTTTGAGGGCACAACGATCAACGGGATTGACAGCTCCAACAGGACTGCATATGAGGTGGAGCAGGAAATCGCAAAAAAAATGGAAGGCTATTCCATACAGGTAAAGGCCAGAAATCAGGATACGCAGACCATAGAGGGAGCGGATATTGATTATCGTTATATATCCAGTGGTGAAGTTCTGAAGCTTCTGAAAGAGCAGAAGCCCTACGAATGGGTGAAAGGTTTTTTTGAAAAGACGACTTACACGGCCAGTGAGCAGACTGCTTTTGACAAGTTAAAGCTGGAGACAGAAGTGAAAGGACTGAATTGTGCCCGGAAAGAGAATCAGGTAGCACCGGAGAATGCGTACGTAAGCTTTAATGATTCCGAATTTACGATCGTGCCGGATACAGAGGGAAGTCAGCTGAAGGTAAAAGAAGCCTATCAGATGATCAGTGATGCTATCAGCAACGATGAAGGTGAAGTGGATCTCGGCAGTAACCCGGATGCTTACGTGAAGGCAGATGTGACCAGTGACAGTGCAGATCTGCAGGCAACGGTGGATGCATATAATAACTTTGCGAGGGCAAGCATCACCTACACATTTGGAGATGAGACAGTAACACTTGATGGAAGCACCATCAAAAATTGGCTGCAGTTTGACGAAAAGGGGCAGCTGATCCAGGATGATGCATCTTTCAAGCAGCATATCGTGGATTATGTGGCACAGCTTGCTGCGGATCATGATACAGTAGGTACAGAGCGTCAGTTCCAGACAACAAGCGGAAGAACTGTTTCGGTTTCCGGCTCTGCATATGGCTGGAAGATCGATCAGGACGGAGAGGTGGCACAGCTTACCCAGGAGATCCAGTCCGGAACTCAGACGACCAGAGAGCCGGTTTATTCCATGAGAGCCAATTCTTATGGTGTGAATGATCTGGGAAATACCTACATTGAAGTGGACCTTACAGAACAGTATATGTGGTATTATCAGGATGGAAATGTGATCTTTGAATCAGATATCGTATCCGGACTTGCAAGTGATCCGGAGAGAAAAACACCTCCTGGAATCTTCACCTTGTACTATAAGAAGAGCCCGGATGTGCTCCGTGGCACCAAGAAAGCAGACGGAACCTATTCCTATGAACAGCCGGTAACCTACTGGATGCCGTTTAACGGAGGCATTGGATTCCATGATGCAGACTGGCAGCCGTATTTTGGAGGCGACCGGTATCTGACCGGAGGTTCCCACGGCTGTATCAATATGCCGCCGGATAAAGCGGGAGAGCTTTACAACATTATCCAGTATAACGTTCCGATCGTTTGTTTCTATTGATCGGATCTGTAATCAAAAAACAAACAGGAGCCAGCCGGTGATCCGGTGTGTGGCTCCTGTTCTTTAGCAGGAGGAAAATATTATGTTTGATCAGTCATTCAGCTTTATACTTACAATCGCAGCACTGGTAGTAGGCTTTATGCTTTTTACTGGACACGGTTCCATTTTTATGAAAGGCGGAAACACACAGGCCAGAAACCAGAAGTATGATGAGAAAAAAATGGAAAAGGCTTCAGGAATCTGTCTGATACTTATCGGAGTGGCTACAGGAGTTGACGCATTCACCACAAGTGTAGCAGCAAAGATCGCCTATGTAGTAATTCTGTTTGTGATACTTGCGGTATTTCTGTTTGTACTCAGAACAAAATGTATCAAAAAATGATCAAAAATATCAGAACTCCCCGTGAAACGGTAACCTGTCTGATCAGGCTCCGGTATTTGCGGGGAGTTTTTCTGTCTGTATTTATTTTAATTTCGTTCGGCTGGTCTGCCGGAATGTCAGAGTAAAGATGATTCCCTTTACAATGGAAGTAAGGGAAAGTGCCCACCAGATACCATTAAGTCCCATTCCCGCATGAGTCAGCAGCATGGCAAGCGGGATTCTGGCCCCTGTCAGGATAATACTGATGATACTGCAGAGTTTGGTCATACCAAGGCCGGACAGTGCACCGATGGTCATCAGCTCAATGGACATGAAAGCCTCACAGAAGCCGATGATGATCAGGTAATTTACAGAAATCCCAAGGGATTCCGGATCATGGAAAAATAAACCGGAGATTGGGCGTGGGAGCAGCACAAAGGCTGCAGTTATGATAAGGCCCCAGATTGCCAGGATACCAAAGGAAATACGGTAGCCATGGCGGATGCGGTCGTATTTTTTTGCACCGAAATTCTGTGCGGTAAAAGCATTTAAGGCAGAGGCAAAGCCGTCCGCGGTGTTCCAGGAAACGGATTCGATCTGTCCGCCCACACGCTGGACAGCAATGGCAGCAGCACCGAAGGCGGAAACCATTCTGGTCAGTACCATGGAGATCATACAGTAGATCATGCTCTGGATGGCGGTTGGAAAACCAATGCGGAAGATATTTTTATAAAATTTTCCCGGAAAACGTGAAAAAAGATGAAGTTCACGAAGTATATTTGGTTCCAGTCCGGAAGTAAAGATCCGGAAAACCAGCACTGCAAAAACCAAGAACTGTGCAGTTACTGTGGCAATGGCAGCACCTACCGTTTCAAGCCGTGGAAAAGGTCCAATGCCAAGGATCAGGAGCGGATCCAGGAGCATATTTCCCACAAGTCCAAGAAAATTGGCCATCAGCGGAGACCTGGAATCTCCCTGGGCTGTAAAAAGTCCGGTGAGAGTCAGGTTCAGGAAGGAAAAAATGATCAGTCCGCAGGTGATCAGCATATAAGATCTGGCAGAAGAATATGCTTCCGGGTCTGTCAGATTAAAAAATCCGATCAGAGGATCAAGAAATATAATACTTGCTGCAGAAAATAAAAGACCGAACAGAATGGTCATCTGCAGGGCACTGGCCGCGTAGGAACGTGCCTCTTTATAATCCTTCCGGCCGCAGGACTGTGCTGTGTTTACCTGTCCGCCCATTCGCGGAAGGGCTACCAGTCCCTGGGAAAGCCACACATACATGCCTCCCACACCGACACCGGCAACTGCCTTGGAGCCCAGAAGTCCGATCCAGGCCATATCTGTGATATTATAGGCAGTTCCGAGAAGGGAAGATGCCATGATTGGCAGAGCAAGCTCTGAAAGCGTTTTCAGGATCGGACCGGAAGTAAGGTCTATGGATTTTGATCTTTTCATACTCATCTGCATATCTCCGTAAGGTCAAAAGGCCTGGTGATCCGGTAATCCGGTTTATCCACCTGCCCGAAACCGTATTCGGCAAAGATAAAAGGAACTCCTGCTTTCCGGCAGGCATTAAAGTCTCCTAAGGTATCACCGATATAAACAGGATCGGATAGATTATTGTCCTCGCGGATCTTCATGATATTTTCCGCTTTGGCCATGCCGGTGTCACCGGGACAGAGATGGCCCTTGAAATAGTGTCCGAAGCCCGTGGATTTCAGGAACACTTCAATATATCCGGCCTGGCAGTTACTGACGATAAAAAGAGGAAAACGGCTGGAAAGAATCTTCAGTGTTTCCTCAAGATCCGGATACAGCGGAGCACATTTGCGAAGCAGTGCTTCGTGCTCTGCCTGGCAGCAACCGTCGATGATACGAAGCTGTTCTGCTTCCGGAAGCTCAGGGAAAAGAGCTCTTGCGATATCCGGCAGCAGCTGGCCAAAAAGCCCCATCAGTCGTTTGGCGCTTACATCGGTATCCATGTGCTCCGTATGGATAAGGTAATCGCTCCAGGCCTCAGCTACGATCCCAGTGGAATCCCAGAGCGTACCGTCAACATCAAAAATAATACTGTCCATCAGAAAAACCTCCCCAAAAACTATGATATGTAAAAAATGCAACCCTTTGTACCGGACATAGTACAAAACAAGTTACTGTTCATTCCATTCTCAGTAACATCAAAACAATTCTATATGAGAAAAGAAAAAAAAGCAACTGCGCTTTTGAAGATTTTATGTTATAGTAAAGGTTACGAGGGAAAAACTATGAATTATAAGAATACGATCAGAGGTACATTCAAAGACAGACCTAACCGTTTTATCGCTCATGTGCAGATTGGGGATCAGCTGGAAACGGTCCATGTGAAGAATACAGGCAGATGCCGGGAGCTTCTTGTTCCGGAAGCAGAAGTGATCCTGGAAAAGAGTGATAATCCTGCCAGGAAAACGAAATACGATCTGATCAGTGTGAACAAGGAGGGCCGCTGGATCAATATGGATTCCCAGGCCCCAAATAAAGCAGCAGAAGAGTGGGTGGCAGCCGGAAATCTTTTTCCGGAGAAAGTGACTGTCAGGAGAGAAAAGACGTATGGAAACTCCCGTTTTGACCTGTATGTGGAATCCGGGAAGCGAAAGGCTTTTATCGAGGTAAAAGGCGTCACCCTGGAAGAAAATAATATCGTGCGCTTTCCGGACGCACCTACAGAACGGGGGATCAAGCATCTCTGTGAGCTTATGCATGCAGCAGCTGACGGCTATGAGGCGTATCTTCTTCTGGTGATTCAGATGAAGGATGTAAGATATTTTGAACCAAATCGGGAGACACATCCGGAATTCGGAGAAACACTTAAGGCGGCAGCAGATGCCGGGGTCCACATCCTGGCCTATGACTGTGCCGTCACGGAAGATTCCATAAAGATCTGCGATCCGATACCGGTAAGATTATAGAAAGGAAACGATATGCCTGAAAACATTGCAGAACCCCTTCTGAAATGGTACGATAAAAACAAAAGGATCCTGCCCTGGAGAGATAAAGACAATGCCTATTATACCTGGGTATCTGAGATCATGCTCCAGCAGACCCGGGTGGAAGCTGTGAAACCTTATTTTCAGCGCTTTATCCGGGAACTTCCGGATGTAGCAGCCCTTGCGGCGGCGCCGGAAGAGAAGATCATCAAGCTGTGGGAAGGCCTTGGCTATTACAGCCGTGTCCGCAACATGCAGAAAGCGGCTGTTCATGTCATGGAAGAATATGGAGGCAGGATCCCTGAGGATTTTGAGACACTTCTCTCGTTAAAAGGAATAGGAAGATATACGGCAGGTGCCATTGCGTCCATTGCCTACGGAAAGAAAGTCCCTGCAGTAGATGGAAATGTGCTGCGGGTATACGCAAGACTTACCGAAAACCGTGGAGATATCATGAAACAGTCTGTACGGAAATCGGTGGAAAATGACCTTACAGAGCAGATGTCAGAGGACAGACCCGGGGATTTCAACCAGGCTATGATGGAGCTGGGAGCTGTAGTCTGTGTTCCAAACGGAAAAGCAAAGTGCGAAGAATGTCCGCTGGGGCATTTCTGCCTTGCCAGAAAGCATGGCACTGTAGAAGAACTTCCCGTAAAAGCACCCAAAAAATCCCGAACGACAGAACAGAGAACAGTCCTTGTGATCCAGGACGGAGCAGGCACAGCAATCCGTAAACGTCCGGATACAGGACTTCTGGCAGGCCTTTATGAGCTTCCAAATGTGGAAGGCTATCTGACGGAGAAGGCAGCACTTGCCTGGGTAAAAGCCATGGGGCTGGAACCACTGCGAATCGAAGCACTGCCAGATGCGAAGCACATTTTTTCCCATATTGAATGGAGGATGTGTGCTTATCGTATCGCTGTATCCTCTCTGGAAGAAGCACCGCAAGGGGAGTTTCTGTTTGTGGATAAGAGTGAATCCGATAAAAAATATGCAATACCATCTGCGTTTCGCGCATACACCAGATATATGAAGGAGGAAAACACATGAAACTTTTGAGCGTAGCAATACCATGCTATAATTCAGAGGCTTATATGTCAAAATGCATCAATTCCCTGCTGATCGCAGGAGAGGAAGTGGAGATCATCATTGTAGATGATGGCTCCAGTGACCGTACTGCCGAGATCGCAGACGATTATGCCGAGAAATATCCAACTATTGTAAAAGTCATACATCAGGAAAATGGCGGCCATGGACAGGCAGTCAACACAGGAATCAAAAACGCAACAGGACTTTATTTCAAGGTTGTGGACAGTGATGACTGGGTAAATCAGGACGCCTATTATGAGGTCCTGAAAACACTTTATGAACTGACACGTGGGGCTGAGACTGTGGATCTTCTCATCAGTAATTTCGTTTATGAGAAGCAGGGAGCTACCCGCAAAAAGGTCATGCAGTACAGACACTGTTTTCCGACAAACCAGATTTTCGGATGGGATGAGGTACGCCACATGAAAAAAGGCCAGTATCTCCTTATGCATTCCATGATATACCGTACAAAACTTCTCCATGACTGTGGAATGGAGCTTCCGAAGCATACGTTCTACGTAGATAACCTGTTTGCGTTTGAGCCGCTTCCCTATGTGAAAAATCTCTATTATCTGGATGTGAATTTCTATCGGTATTTTATTGGAAGAGATGATCAGTCTGTCAATGAGAAAGTGATGATCAAGCGTATCGATCAGCAGATCCGTGTAAACAAACTGATGGTGGATGCTTATTTGAAGGCTAATGTAAGCAACCGCAGACTTCGAGCTTATATGTTCAGTTATCTGGATATCATCACAACCGTTTCTTCGATCATGCTGGTAAGAGCTGCAACTCAGGAATGCCTGGATAAAAAACAGGAGCTGCAGGATTACATCAAGGACCAGAATATGGGACTGTACCGGAAACTTCGGAGAAGTCTCTTCGGAAGAGTGTCCAATCTTCCCGGAAGAGGTGGAAGAAAGATGTTTGTGGCAGCATATAAGATCTGTCAGAAGTTTTATGGATTTAATTAAAAAAAGCCCCCAACGGGGCTTTTTTTATAAATTCTGTTCCGGCTTCTTCTTACGCATACGGGATAGGGAGCGCTGTTCCTCGTAGTCATCCACTCTCTGTGGATAGAACAGGAGATGGCCGAACAGTGCCAGTGTGGTACCAAGGCATACATCGATCACAGAATGCTGCTTGATAAACATGGTGGACAGGATGATCAGAACTGAAAGGATCAGAGCTCCTCGCCGGAGCCATTTCCTGTCTTTTAGTGCCTGGCAGTGATGAATGGCAAAATAAACAGCCAGGGAATTAAATACATGGATACTTGGCAGGATATTGGTGGGAGTATCTGTCCGATAGATCTCAGCCACCAGTCGTGTAAAGATGTTGCTTCTGGGGAATACTGCAGGGCGGAGATGCTGAACGTTCGGATAGATGTAGGAAACAACAAGGAAAACCGTCATTCCCATCATCAGGTTGAAGATCAGCTGGAAATATTCCTTTTTATTCTTATTGCGAAACAGGAAATACACAACCGTCATTATCACATATGGAAACCACAAAAGGTACGGAATAATAAAAATCTCGCAGAACGGGATCATATCATCAAAAACAGTATGTACAACATGGTAGGCTCGTACAGGCCGGTGCTCCAGATATCCAAACAGGATAAGATAGGCAACGAAATAGATCGCTATGATAAAACCGTGCCTGTATTTTTTTATCTTACTCAACATTTTGCCGCTCCTTTTCTTGAGGTATGGCTGATGTCAGCCTTAAGCTTCTTTTTTGTTAAGTATCTACCTGCTACTATAACACAGGCATTATGATTTTTAAAGGTTTCTTTTCAATGGTCACAGAAAATTCACGCTGGATTCCGCCGGATTCTCCGTCTTTATGCACAGGAAGGGAATGGGCACTTGTAATATGTACGTTCCTGCACTGTAAAATATGTACACCGCGAATGCGGGTATGTTTTCCCCAGAGAGCGCTCGGCAGGCAGAACAGCATTTTCAGCTTGGAGATTCCTTCAATAACGATCACATCCAGTAAACCATCCTCCGGGCTGGCGTTCGGACAGAATTTAAAGCCTCCGCCTTCATATTTCTGGTTCATTACAGCCGCAAACCAGGTCCTGCTGAAGGTTTGGGGCTTGTTCCCGTCAAGCGTTAACGTGATCGGGGACGGGGTGAGGAAAAGAAATTGTTTCAGTGCCACCATAAGGTAAATGAGTTTACCCATATGGAGACGGTTGAGAAATTTTTTGCCAGGTGTGATCAGAACTTCCTGACAGATTGCTGCATCGTAGCCTATTCCTGCACTGATGCCGAAACGGTAGGAATGGCTGCCGAGATGTAGCACAGGAACATCCATGGAAATGGTCCGTCTGTTTTCAAGGATAGAGCGAAGCGCTTCAAAAGGATCAAAGGGCAGACCCATACTGCGGCAGAAATCGTTGCCGGACCCGACCGGAATAAATCCAAAAACAACCGAAGACAGATCAATGATCCCGGTAAGTACTTCGTAAATAGTGCCGTCACCACCTACAGTTACCAGAGTTACCGGATCCTTCGGTGTTCCGGCGGCACTGATCCTCTGTGCCAGTACTGTGGCGTGTCCCACATATTCTGTGAGAAAATACTGATATGAGATCCCCTGACTTTCCATGATGCTGCGAAGCCGGTTCCAGACATTACGCCCCTCACCGGATCTTGAATTGGGATTCACAATAAAAGAATACATAATAAAAACCTCCAAACAACTCTCTGCTTTATCATAACATTGACGTTTGGCTTTTACAAATTAAAATTTCTTAAGGATTTCTATATTTTACATAAACTTAACCTTTTTTCTATGCTGGATTTTACGAATGCACCTTATACTTGCACGTATCAGATGAAAAATGAAGCTGGAGGAAAATTATGATATATCTTGTGGAAGATGATGAAAGTATCCGTGAACTTGTTGTATATACATTAAACAGTCAGGGACTGGAGGCACAGGGGTTTGAAAGGCCGTCACTTTTCTGGAAAGCGCTGGAAAAAGAACTGCCTTCACTGGTGCTTCTGGACATTATGCTTCCGGAGGAAGACGGACTGTCTATTTTAAAAAAAATCCGTATCCGTCCGGATGTGCGGAAACTTCCGGTGATCATGCTTACTGCAAAAGGAAGCGAGTTTGATACCGTGGTAGGTCTGGACAGCGGTGCAGATGATTATATTCCGAAGCCATTTCGTATGATGGAGCTGATCTCCAGGGTACGTGCCCTTCTTCGGAGATCAGAGGACAATGGCGCAGAGGAGTATCGTATGGAAAATCTTTATGTATGTCCGGGAAGACATGAGGTAACTGTTGATCAGGAGCCTGTGAATCTGACACTGAAAGAATACGAGATGCTTTGTCTCCTTCTGAAAAACAGTGGTACGGTTCTTTCCAGGACACAGCTTTTAAATCAGATCTGGGGATATGAATTCGACGGAGAAAGCAGAACCGTAGATGTACATATCCGTACCCTTCGCCAGAAGCTTGGCCCGGCAGGAGATCTGGTGGAAACAGTTCGTGGAGTGGGCTATAAGATCAGCGGAAAATGTGCATGAACAGCTGCTGAGGGTAATATGAGATTAAAGAGCATTTCGACGGAAAAAGGCTTCGGCCCTTTTCTGGACGAAGTGCTTTTTTCATGCTATAATAGTTGAACCCCGGAGCTCTGAAAAACAGGCTCCAAATAGTAAGAGGTGAAAGAAAAAAATATGAAATCATTAGTAATTGCGGAGAAGCCATCAGTTGCCAGAGACATTGCCAGAGTCCTCCACTGCAGTCAGAAGGGGAACGGAACCCTGGAAGGAAAAGACTATGTAGTGACCTGGGCCCTGGGACATCTGGTAACACTGGCAGATCCGGAAGAATACGATAAAAAATACACCAAATGGGAGCTTTCCACGCTCCCCATGATGCCGGAGAAAATGAAACTGGTGGTGATACGCCAGACCTCCAAGCAGTACAATGCGGTGAAAACCCAGCTTTACAGGAAGGATATCGGAGAGATCATCATTGCCACAGATGCCGGACGTGAGGGAGAACTGGTAGCAAGGTGGATCCTTGCAAAGGCAGACTGCCATAAACCTATTAAGCGTCTGTGGATCTCATCAGTAACGGACAAAGCGATCCGCGACGGCTTTGCCCACCTTAAAAACGGCCATGATTATGATGATCTTTACCGTGCGGCACAGGCCAGGGCGGAGGCGGACTGGCTGGTGGGAATGAACGGGACCAGAGCACTGACCTGTAAATATAATGCCCAGCTTTCCTGCGGACGTGTGCAGACTCCCACCCTTGCCATGATCGCAAGAAGAGAGCAGGAGATCAGGGAATTTAAGCCGGAGGATTATTACGGGATCACTCTGCAGGCAGGAAATGTACGCTGGACCTGGCGTGACGGAAAAAGCGGAAGCCTCCGTACCTTTAAGAAGGAGCGTGCCCAGGAGATACAGACAAAGGCAGGAAAAAGCAGCCTTACTATAACAAAGGTTTCCAGAAAGCCGAAGAAAACCTATGCACCGGGGCTTTATGACCTGACCACTCTTCAGAGAGAAGCCAATCAGAAATACGGCTTTTCTGCAAAGGAAACTCTGAATATCATGCAGAGGCTCTATGAGAATCACAAAGTCCTTACCTACCCAAGAACGGATTCCAGATATATAGGAAAAGATGTAGTTCCTACCATTAAAGAACGTCTTCAGGCTTGTGGAACCGGCCCTTATCGGAAACTTGCCGGTGCGCTGGCCAATAAACCGATCCAGACCAGTGCAGGCTTTGTGGATGACAAAAAAGTCAGTGACCATCATGCCATCATTCCTACAGAACAGTTTGTACAGCTGGATCATATGACCAATGAGGAACGGAAGATTTACGATATGGTAGTACGCCGTTTTCTGAGTGTGTTGTATCCGCCGGCTGTATATGAGCAGGTAAACATGGAAGGAACTGCAGCAGGAGAAACTTTCGCTGCAAGCGGACGTATTGTAAAAAGTGCAGGGTGGAGAGAAGTTTATGAAGGCGGCTGGCAGGATGATGAAGAAGAGGAATCCGGTGATAAGCTGAAAGACCAGAAGCTTCCGGAGCTTACGGAAGGTCAGATACTTACTGTGGAAGGCGCTGCTCTTACAGCAGGCAAAACAAAACCTCCTGCAAGATTTACAGAGGCCACGCTGCTGGGAGCCATGGAGAATCCGATCCACTTTATGGAAAGCCATGACAAAAAAGCAGTGAAAACACTGGGCGAAACCGGAGGTCTTGGAACGGTGGCCACAAGAGCCGATATTATTGAAAAGCTTTTCAACAGCTTTATGATGGAAAAAAGAGGCAATGAGATCTATATTACCTCCAAGGCGAAACAGCTTCTGGAGCTGGTTCCGGAAGAACTGAAAAAGCCGGAGCTTACCGCAGACTGGGAGATGAAGCTCAGTGATATTGCAAACGGAAAGCTCCGTCAGGATAAGTTCCTCACAGGAATCCGTGAATATGCCTGCGAGATCGTAAATGAGATCAAAAGCGGACAGGGAACCTTCCGCCATGACAATATGACAAACAAGAAATGCCCTAACTGCGGCAAACATCTCCTGGCAGTCAATGGAAAGAATGCAAAAATGCTGGTGTGTGAGGACCGGGAATGCGGATACAGAGAGACAGTATCCAGAGCCACCAATGCGCGCTGTCCGAAATGCCATAAGCGTATGGAGATGCTTCTGAAGGGAAAGGAAGAGACCTTTGTATGTCAGTGTGGCTATAAAGAAAAGCTTTCATCCTTCCAGGCAAGACGAGCCAAAGAGGGTGCAGGAGTAAATAAGCGTGATGTGCAGCGTTATCTTAAGAAACAGCAGAAAGAGGCCAATGAGCCGGTGAACAATGCATTTGCACAGGCTTTGTCAGGAATTAAACTGGATTAAATAAATTGTCTGTCCGAATATCCGGGGTTCGGATGAGAGGAAGACCGGATGCAGATACGTCGGTCGGAGAAATGTGTCTGGCAGAACAGGACAGCAGAAAGAGAGGAAAACGATATGGGATTACAGGATGATAGAATGTCAGGAAATATTCAGGATATCGCAAGACTGATCACAAGACTTCTTCTTAAGGGAGATATGCCGCAGTATACCCTTCCCGCAGCAGAGGCAGATTATACAGAGGCAGACCGGCTTTTTAAGAAGGTTATCGGACTTGCTGATGAGGGTGACATCAACGGAGCGGAAAATGAGCTGCTTATGAATATGGAGGACGATGATCCGGATTATCTGGAGCTTGCCCTTACCTTTTATCTGTATCTTAATGATATGGACGTAGATTACCTGGATGATCACGATTATTCCAGGGAGGAGATCCTGGACGGGTTGAAAAGCCTGGCTGAGGACTGGGGAGTCACAGGACTGGAGGCACTTGTCTGATGCGGCGGGAGGTTACCCTGGAGGAAATTTCCGACGGCCGTTTATATGAGGCAAATGACATGGTAAAGGCAGACTGTCAGGACTGTAAGGGCTGTTTTGACTGCTGTACGGGAATGGGAGATTCTGTTGTACTGGATCCGCTGGATGTATGGCGGTTAAGCCAGGGACTTCATTTAAGTGTGGACCAGCTTCTTGCCGGAAAAATAGAGCTTGGCGTCACAGACGGAAATATCCTGCCGCATCTTAGGATGACAGGGGCAGAGGAACGATGCGTATTTCTGAATGGCAGCGGAAGATGCTCCATCCACAGCTTCCGTCCGGGCTTCTGCCGTTTGTTCCCACTGGGAAGATACTATGAGGACGGTGGTTTTAAATACATCCTTCAGATCCACGAGTGCAAAAAGACCAGCCGCAGTAAGATCAAGGTCCGGAAATGGGTAGATACTCCGGATTTTCGAAATTACGAAAAATTTGTCTGTGACTGGCATTATTTTCTTCTGGATGTCCAGGCGGTTCTCTATGAGAGCGAGGACAGTGATCTGATTCGAAATCTGAACATGTATGTGGTGAACCAGTTTTACAGGAAGCCTTATGATGAGAAGCGGGATTTTTATGAGCAGTTTTATGAGAGACTTGCGGATGGAAAAGAGCTCCTGAGTCTTGGGGTGTGAAACAGACCAGGCAGCGAGTTAGCTGAGCTTACCTGCCTGAAAGTCTCTCATGCGGAGGGAAGAAAGGATTTTTTACATATGAACTTAAATCAGCTCACATATTTTGTGACTCTTGCCCAGATCGAAAATTATACCAGAGCAGCCAAGAGGCTGGACATTACGCAGCCGAGTCTGAGTCATGCGATCTCCAACCTTGAGAAGGAACTGCAGGTTCCCCTTTTTGAGCGCCATGGAAGAAATGTGACCATGACCAAATACGGGGAAATGTTTCTGAAGTATGTGCAGGACTCCTTACATATACTGAATCTTGGTGTGGAGAGGATACAGGAAGCGGCAAGGATTCCGGGAGGAAGTATTTCCATAGGGTATATTCACACTCAGGGACGAAGATTTATCCCGGAGCTTGTTCGAGGATTCCTTAATGAACAGGAAGGGAAGAAGATTGATTTCCGTTTTCAGAATGCAGCTACAGGAAGTCTGATCCGTGGTCTGAAGGAAGAGAAATTCGATGTGATCTTCTGTTCCAGGGCAGAGGGAGAGAAGGAGATCAGCTTTGTGCCGGTGTCAGAAGAAAAGCTGGTGGCTGTAGTGCCTGAGAACCATGCTCTTGCGGACAGAAATTCAGTGACCATAAAAGAACTGGGGCAGTATCCGCAGGTGACCTTTACCCCTGCAAGCGGATTGTATTTTGTGATCCGGGAGCTTTTCGAAAAAGAAGGACTTTCACCGGAGACGGCCTTTGAGGTAGAAGAGGATGGTGCACTGGCAGGTATGGTGGCGGAGGAATTTGGTGTTGGCATTGTGCCGGATGTACCGGTGATCCATACACTTCCTGTGAAAATCTTAAATATCGAGAATCTTCACTGCCGTCGATATATATATATGGGAATGATGAAAAACCGGTATCCAAGTGCGCTTGTGGAGCAGTTCCGGGATTATATATACAAGCATTATCGGATTTATGAAGTGATACAGTAGAATCCTGGTGATAAAATTTCTGTAAAAAATCTCTGCTTCTGTAATAGGGCGGAGATTTTTTTGATACAGATCCTGGCGTGAATACCTGCGTCAGATATCTTTGCCGTGCGTCAAATCATAAAAATAATCTATAGATCACATGCGTAAATTCAATGAAAGTTTGGGTTGAGATAAAAATGACCAGTTGGTATAATAAGAATAGATACTTGGTTTAAAGTGATAAAGTAATGACGGAAATCCGTGATAAAATGAACGAAGTAAAGGAGACATTATGAATCAGTTAGAAGTATTAAGAGAGAGCCTTGGACAGTGCGATGAGATCATACTGGACGCACTCCTTATGAGAAACAGGATCGTAGAGGACATCATGGTATACAAGGAAGCAAATGATCTTCCGGTACTTCAGCCGGAACAGGAGGCGAAGCAGAAGGGATGGCTGGAAGCCAGAATGGAAGGCAGACGTCATAAGAAAGAGGTCAATGATGTTTTTGCAAGTATCATCCAGAACAGTAAGAGAATACAGTCCAGAAATCTTTTCAATTATAATATCTTCCTGATCGGATTTATGGGAGCTGGTAAATCTACGATCTCTGATTATCTGAAGAATGTTCTTGCTATGGATGTTGTGGAGATGGATCAGTGTATCGTGGAGAGACAGGAAATGAGTATTTCCGATATCTTTGAGACCTACGGTGAAGAGTATTTCCGTGAGCTCGAGACAAATCTTCTGATCGAGATGCAGTCCAGATCTAATGTTGTGGTATCCTGTGGCGGTGGTGTTCCGATGCGGGACCGCAATGTTGCTGAGATGAAAAAAAATGGCCGTGTTGTACTTCTGACTGCAAAGCCGGAAACTATCCTGGAACGTGTAAAGGATAATCATGACCGTCCGTTACTTGAGAACAATAAAAATGTTTCATTTATCGCTGATCTGTTGGAAAAACGTCGCGCGAAATATGAGGCAGCAGCAGATATAGTTGTTGAGACAGACGGAAAGAGTGAGCTTGAGATCTGCGAGGAGATGATCCACAGACTTCGTGAGGCAGAGTCAAATAAATAACTGCTGATCATAAAACAGAATAGTTTTACATATAAAAAGGACAGCTGTCCGATAAACCGTACAGAAACAGAACGGAGATCGGGCAGCTGTCCTTTAGGTTATAAAAGATCCGGACCATATATTTGCAGATGAACAGATCGTTTAATTGGTCTTATAGAAAATCTCCCTCGAGGTTTCCTCGATCACAAATTTCTTAAAGGCCTCCACAACCGGCGGATGGTACACATCCTTCAGCATGGCCATGTAGAAATTCCGCTGCCAGCTTGGAGAGACAAGAGGCAGGATCTTAAGGTTCAGAGAGTGAAGGATAGGGATATCCGGTGCAATGCAGATGCCGAAATCATTGGCAACAAACCCTGCGGCAACCTGATCCTCATCGATCTCAAAAGCCACATCCGGGTATTGGCCGATGCTCTTAAACAACTGGTCAATGATCTGGCGGAGACCGCTTCTCTTCTTGAAGATGATCTGCTTGTATGGAAGCGTTTCCTCCAGATGGATCTCGGATTTCTCAGCAAGAGGATGTTCCGGCGGAACGATGACGACCAGATCCTGCTTGGCAACCGGAATAAATTCGATCAGTGGTTCGTCGTCAAATTTGGAACAGAAGCCGATATCGTATTTCTTCTCTTTCAGTCCGGTGAGGATATCGCCGGTAAGCACCTTATCACAGAACAGATTGAAATGAATCTGTTTTCCCTTATTGGCATTAAGAAAGCTGCGGATGATCTTTGGCATAAAGTCAACACCCAGAGTTCTGAGAAAAGCCACATCGATCTGTCCTTCTCCCTTTCCTGCAAGCTGGAGACCGTTTACAGAGGAATCCAGCCGGTTCAGGGTTTGTTCCACATCCTCCAGAAAAGACTTGCCATATTTGGTGAGAGAAACATTCCGTCCGTTTTTTTCAAATAATTTCACTCCAAGCTCTTCCTCCAGAGAAGAGATCGCGTGACTTAGGCTGGGCTGTGTGATGGCCAGAACATCCGCAGCTTTTGTATAATGTTCCAGATGAGCCAGTGTCACGAAATAGCGAAGATGATACAGATTCATTTTTCAATACTCCTTTCGTAAGTTTATCTGAATGTTTTGCTTCGGACAGATCCCCGGTAAGTCTGACAGACATAAGAGATTTGCCGGGCCGTATGCTGTGACGGCGGCAATACGGCTGAATATGTTTTATATAGTATAACATGATATATTGATAAAATCTATGAATTCTCCTGGTACAATCAATTTGTTTTGTATTTAACAAAGTTATATAATGCTTATAGAAAAAAGATACAAAATAATTTAAAAAAAACAAATAAAATTATTTATATTTTCAGGAGGAATTATCATGTCAAAAGAATTTCCAATCACAATCAGTTCCTGGACACTTGGAGATCAGTGTAAATTTGAGGACCGTGTAAAAGCTGCCAAAGAGGCTGGCTATGAGGGAATCGGTCTGAGAGCAGAAACCTACGTAGATGCCCTGAATGAGGGACTTTTCGACGAGGATATCCTGGCGATCCTGGATAAATATGACATGAAGGTAACAGAGGTTGAGTACATCGTGCAGTGGGCAGAGGAGCATCGCTCCTATGAGCAGAAATACAAAGAACAGCTTTGCTTCCATATGTGTGAATTATTTAACGTAAAACAGATCAACTGCGGACTGATGGAGAACTATTCCGTAGAGTACACAGCGCAGAAGCTTCGTGAGCTTTGCCACAGAGCAGGCAAATACATCATCGGTGTTGAGCCAATGCCATACAGCGGAATCCCGGATGTAAAAAAAGGCTGGGCTGTTGTAAAAGCTGCTGACTGCGAGAATGCAAAACTGATCCTTGATACATGGCACTGGGTAAGAGCAAACCAGCCGATCGAGCTTTCCGTACTTGAGGGAATCCCGGCAGACAAGATCGTATCCATCCAGATCAACGATGTATGGGAAAGACCATATGCAACAACGATCTTAAGAGATGAGTCCATGCATGACCGTCTTGCTCCTGGAACAGGAATCGGAACAACTGTGCCGTTCGTAAAAATGATCAAAGAAAAAGGCATTAAGCCAAATGCCATCGGAGTAGAGGTTATCAGCGATGCAAACCTTGAAAAAGGTATCGAGTATGCTGCAAAACATACATATGAGAACACAAAGAAGGTACTGGAAGAGGCTTGGCCGGAAGTACTGTAATTAATATAAGAAACTAATATTTCAGACGAACCCCTGTTTCCGATGTCATACCGGTGACAGGGCGTTCCCGTGAGAGAAAAAAAGATTGTTTCAAAGGAAAGGAGAACGCATATGAAATTCAATGCGATGTTTCAGCCGATCGAGATCGGTCCTATGACAGTAAAGAACCGTTTTGTTGTTCCGCCAATGGGAAACAACTTTGCAAACACAGACGGAACAATGAGTGAGCAGTCCGCTGCATATTACAGAGAAAGAGCAAAAGGCGGATTTGGTCTGATCACCATCGAGGCTACTGTAGTTCACAAAGGCGCAAAGGGCGGCCCGCGTAAACCATGTCTTTATGACGACACTACGATCGAAAGCTTCCGCAAGGTCATCGACGGATGTCATGCAGAAGGAGCAAAGGTGTCCATCCAGCTTCAGAACGCAGGTCCTGAGGGAAATGCAAAGAACGCAGGAGCACCGATCACAGCAGCAACCAGCATTCCGTCTGTATGCGGACGTGATATTCCGAAGCAGCTTACAACTGAGGAAGTTTACGAGCTGATCAAAGGCTACGGTGAGGCAGCAAGAAGAGCAATGGAAGCAGGAGCAGATGCTGTTGAAATCCATATGGCACACGGTTATCTGGTAAGTACCTTCCTTTCTCCGAGAACAAACAAAAGAGTGGATGAGTTTGGCGGATGTTTTGAAAACCGTATGCGTTTCTCCCGTCTGATCATTGAGGAAGTTAAAAAAGCAACACAGGGAAAAATTGCAGTTCTTGCAAGAATCAACTGTGCAGACGAGGTTCCGGGCGGACTTGATGTCCACGACAGTGCAGCGATCGCAGCATATCTGGAAAGCTGTGGACTGGATGGACTTCATGTATCCCGTGCTGTTCATATCAAGGATGAGTTTATGTGGGCACCGACCGTTATCCACGGTGGATTCTCCGCAGCAGAGGTTGAAGAGATCAAACGTGCGGTAAATATCCCGGTGATCACAGTTGGACGTTATACAGAGCCACAGTTCGCAGAGCTGATGGTAAAAGAAGGAAGAGCTGACCTTGTGGCATTCGGGCGTCAGAGCCTTGCAGATCCGGCTATGCCGAAGAAAGCACAGGAAGAGCGTCTTGAGGATATGACTCCTTGTATTGCCTGTCTTCAGGGCTGCGTTGCAAACATGTATGCAGGAAATCCGGTATGCTGTCTGACAAACCCGTTCCTGGGTCATGAGGCAGAGCCGCTTGAGAAAGCTGAGGAGCCGAAGAAGGTTATGGTTATCGGTGGTGGTGTTGCAGGACTTTCTGCTGCATTTATCGCAAAGGAGAGAGGCCATGAGGTAACACTTTATGAGGCAGGAGATGTTCTCGGCGGAAACATGAGACTTGCTGCATATCCGCCAGGAAAAGGTGACATCACGAACATGATCCGCAGCTACATCCATCGCTGCCAGAAGGATGGCGTTAAGATCGTGATGAACTGTGAGGTAACGCCGGAGCTTATCAAAGAAGAGAAGCCGGACAGCGTGATCATCGCAACCGGTTCCAAAACTCTGATCCTTCCGATCGAGGGAATCGACAATCCGGCTATCATCCACGGCTCTGACCTTCTGGATGGCAAGAGAGCAGCAGGCAAAAAAGTTCTCGTTGTCGGCGGTGGAATGGTTGGATGCGAGACAGCTGCATTCCTTGGCGAGCAGGAGCATGATGTAACGGTTATCGAGTTCCGTGATACCGTAGGTGCTGATGTGATCCATGAGCACAGAGTATATCTGATGAAAGATTTTGAAGACTACGGAATCAAAGAGATCACCGGCGCAAAGGTATGCAAGTTCTATGAAGATGGTGTAGAGTACGAGACAGCAGACGGACAGCGTCATGAGACAAGAGGATATGATTCTGTAATCCTTTCCATGGGATTCCGCAACTACAATCCTCTGGAAGAGAAGATCAAAGATCTTGTGCCGGAGACACATGTGATCGGAGATGCGATCCGTGCAAGACGTGCACTGGACGCAACAAAAGAGGCTTATGAGGTAGCTTCCAGAATCTGATCTGCCAATCTATCCAATAAACCGGACGGTATAAAAATTAAAAAGATGACCCGGCAGACACCAGAGAAGATATATCCGGTGTCTGCCAGGGGAAAATGCAGGAGGTAAAAAGAAATGGAACAGAGAATTAAAGGAACAACAGGTTTACTTGCACTGATCGGAAGCCCTGTAGGACATTCCGGATCCCCGGCTATGTACAATTTCAGCTTCCAGTACCATAACCTGGACTATGCTTACATGGCATTCGATATCAAAGAGGATCAGGTTCCGGCAGCTCTTGATGCAATGCGTCTGTTCAAAATGAGAGGATGCAACGTAACCATGCCTTGCAAGAACAAAGTTGCCCAGTGTGTAGATGAGCTTTCACCGGCAGCAAAGATCATCGGTGCTGTAAATACCATCGTTAACGAGGATGGAAAGCTTGTAGGACATATCACAGACGGTATCGGTTTTGTCCGCAACTTAAAAGAGCATGGCGTTGATGTAAAAGGCAAAAAGATGGTAGTTCTGGGAGCAGGCGGAGCTGCAACAGCTCTTACTGTACAGTGTGCCCTTGACGGAGCTGCTTCCATCGCAATCTTCAACCCTAATGATCCATTCCTTGAAAGAGCAAAAGGAACAGCTGAGAAACTTGCAAAAGAAGTACCGGACTGCAAAGTAAATGTATACTGCCTTGACGATCAGGACAAACTGAGAGAAGAGATCGCAAACGCTGATATCCTTGCAAACGGAACACTTGCAGGTATGAAACCACATGACGACCTTACTCTTGTTGACAAATCCATGTTCCATAAAGATCTTGTTGTTGCTGACTGCGTATACAATCCGGCAGAGACAAGAATGGTAAAAGAGGCAAAAGAGGCAGGCGTAAAACTTGCAGTAGGCGGAAAAGGAATGCTTCTGTGGCAGGGTGCAGCATCTTACAAGCTTTATACAGGTCTTGAGATGCCGACAGCTGAGTACCAGAAATTCCAGGCTGAGAACGAAGGGAAATAAGAAAAATGAGCCAGACAGGTAAGAAAAATTTAGTAATTACTTCTATTGCGCTGTACTTTACATATTTCATTCACGGAATCGGTGCTTCCATCATGGGTCAGTACAAACCGGAGTTTGCAGCTCACTGGGGAGCCAAGGCCTTAAGTGACGGAACTATGGATGTCAGCATGGTAGTATCTGTAATCGCTGCATTGGGACTTGGAAGACTGATCTCCCTTCCGTTTTCCGGTCCTCTGTCTGATAAATTCGGACGCAGATTAAGCGGAATTATCGGCGTGATCTGTTATACAGCATACTTTATAGGAATCGCATTTGCGCCATCTATGGGAATCGCATATGCATTTGCTATCGTAGGCGGTATCGCAAACTCCTTCCTGGATACCTGCGTAAGCCCTACATGTATGGAGATCTATGTAAACAATCCTTCTGTAGCGAACCTGTTTACAAAATTCTCCATGTGTATCAGCCAGTTCCTGCTTCCTTTCCTGATCGGATTTGTAGCAGCAGCGAATATGTCTTACAGAACCATCTTTATCGTTGCAGGCGTTGCAATCTTTATTGATGGTATCCTGATCCTGTTCCTGCCATTCCCGGAGAGAAATGCAGCAGGTGCCGGAGCAAAAAAAGAAAAGGCAAAGATCAAGATCACACCGGCCGCTTTTGCAGCTATTCTCATTGGATTTACAAGTTCCTCCACATTTATGCTGTGGCTGAACTGTAACCAGGAGCTTGGAAAGCTTTATAACTTAAGTGATCCGGCCAAGATTCAGTCCTTCTATGCAGTAGGAACTTTTGCAGCGATCCTGTGTTCTTCTGTATTTATCAAAAAAGGACTGAAGGAGATCAATATCCTGATCATTTATCCGCTGATTTCTTTCATCATGCTGGGACTGTGCTACTTTATCCAGAATCCGACAATCTGTCTTATCGGTGGATTTGTGATCGGTTTTGCAGGCGCAGGCGGTGTGCTTCAGCTGGCTGTTTCCACAACTGCGGAGTTCTTTCCGGAAAACAAGGGAACTGCAACATCCATGGTCATGATCGCATCCAGCGTTGCGAACTACACTATTCTGACACTGGCCGGCTACATTACAAAGACTGCCGGAACCAGTGCTCCGAGAATGATCCTGCTTCTCAACATGGCAGTGACATTCATAGGAATCCTTCTTGCACTGTTCGTTAAGATGAACCGTGGAAAAGAGGCTTGACTGGATCAAGGAAATCCCCTGGGGTGAATATCCGTTTGATTACAGTAAAAAAGGTGAATCATTGTATGGATACAGACAATGATGACTAAATCTGTGCAAAATAAAGTTCCAATTCGGGAACAATTCCCGGGTTGGACTTTAACGTTTCTGAAAATGTTTGTTAATTAACAAACTTACAAAATAAAAGATACTATATATGTATTATCAAAAAAACGATAAAGGAGAATCGTTATGGCACGTGCAGCAAGACAGCGAAGAGAAAACGAACTGCCCTACATTCCGTTTGGGCCATTTCAGATTCGTTTTCCGTTTATTCACTACAAAATTGAGTCCGTAGAGTTTATCCAGGGCCTGATCCTCGGGGTTACGGCACTGGCGGCGGTTCCTTATCTGGAACAGTATCTGGGACTGCCTTATGAGCTGGCATGGAGCTGTGTGATCATAGAGACCATGCTGTATATGCTACACAGCTTACTTGGTGATCCGGTTGTACCGGGATGGATCACACCGACCCTTCCGCTGACTATCGTATTCCTGGAAGGCTTCCCTATGGGAAAAGAACGTATCCAGGCAATGATCGCCCTGCAGATGCTGGTTGGTCTTGTGTTCATATTTATGGGCATCACCAAGCTTGCGGATAAATTTGTCCATGCAGTACCAAATTCTGTTAAGGGTGGTATCCTTCTTGCAGCGCCGGTGACGGTTATGGCAGGACAGCTGGGAGAGGGCGGCAACATGCATAAGTATCCGCTGGCGATCGTTGCCGGTGTAGGCCTTCTGATCCTGATCAGCTTTTCAGATAAATATCAGGAGAAGAGAAAGAACAACAAATTCCTGGATCTTGTTGCAAGGTATGGAAATCTTTTCCCATATCTGATCGCCATGGTGGTAGGTCTTCTTGTAGGCGAGCTGGATGCGCCCGGTTTGGAACTGGGAACCTTTATCAAGATCCCGCAGTTCAAAGAGATCATCTCACAGGTAAGTATCTTTGGTGTGGGAATCCCGCCGGTCTCCATGTTTGTCAAAGCGCTTCCGCTGGCGCTTGTATGCTATGTTATCGCATTTGGTGATTTTGTTACCACAGAGACACTGGTTACAGAGGCGCGCCAATCCAGAGATGATGAGTATATTGATTTCAATTCCAGCCGTTCCAACCTGGTCAGCGGAATCAGGAACCTGATCCTTTCCGTTATTGCGCCGTTTCCTCCGCTTTCCGGTCCGTTATGGGTGGGAATGACAGTATCTGTTTCCATCCGTTACAAAGAGGGAAAGAAAGCCATGAAGTCTCTGATCGGCGGTATGGCATCCTTCCGTATTGCAACATTTTTAAGTGTGCTGATCATTCCGGTCGTAAGCTTCTTCCGTCCGATCTTCGGAGTCGGTTCATCCATTACTTTGATGTTCCAGGCCTTTGTCTGTGCAAGAATCGGTATGGATTACTGCAGAACAGACCGTGACAAGATGATCGCAGGTGTTATGGCAGCTGTGCTTGCAACCCAGGGAACTGCATGGGCATCCGCATGGGCCCTGGCTGTAGGCTTCGGTCTGAATATCTTCCTTTCAAACTGGGACCCCAGAAAGAAAGAGGAGAATGCCATCGAGGATAAAAATTGATCAGAGGAATAACAAAGATATAAAAAACAGAAAAAGAAGAAGTGTGCCGGATGGGTCAGCACACTTCTTCTTTTTGTCATGAGATTTGTTGTTTTTAATTATTATTTTAATAGATTTGCTATTATGGGATTAAAATTGCAAAAATTTGTTACATCAATTGGGTTTAAAAATTGGTTTATAATTCACGTTCTGTTACAAAAATCTACTGTAGATCCTTTTTATGGGAGGTCACAGGATCACAGGCTTTTGTGGATAATGTCAAGAACCTGTTCAAGTTCGTTAACATTGATCTGTCCCGGTGCGGAAGCTTTGGTAGCTGCACCGAAGGTAAGGGCGGAACCGAAGGTTTCGCCGGCGAGACGACTGACAACACCTGTACCTGCCATGGACATGGTAATGATCGGGCGGTCGGCGAACTGCTCGGACATTTCCAGCGTGGCACTTAAGAGTGTAAGCACGTCCTGCTTGTTTCTTGGCATAACAGCCATTTTCGGGATATCTGCGCCATAGTCCTGCATCATGCGGAGACGGCGCACGATCTCATCTTTCTCAGGAGTTGCGTCAAAATCATGGTTGGAAGCGATGACCTTTACGCCATAGCTGTGTGCTTCCCGGATCATGCTTTTTACGATCTCCTCACCTGTGAAGGCTTCTACATCAATGAGATCTACATAGCCGCTTTTTGCGACAGCCATGTTGAGTGCTTTGTAAGCTTCGTTGGAGATCGCTTTTTCTCCGCCTTCCTTTGAAGTACGGAAGGTGAAGAGGATCGGAGTGTCCTTTAAAATGGTCTGGAGATCTTTTGCCACATCCAGAACCTTGTCTGTGTCAAAAACGTCCTCAAACCAGTCAACACGCCATTCCACAACGTCTACGGGGATCCTTGCGAAGGTCCCTGCCTCAAGGAGGATATCATCCTTTGTCTGTCCCACGATCGGGACACAGATCTTCGGTCTTCCCTCTCCGAGTGTGATATTTCTTACCTGAACTGTTTTCATAATGGTCCTTTCTGATACGACAGGAACAGATAGCAGTTTAGTCGTCGTATCTGATGTTAAGAATCTCTTTCATATGCTCGATCGGCATCGGTTCGCCGGTCCACAGTTCAAATGCAGCGGAGCCCTGGAAAAGCATCATGCCAAGGCCGTTCATTGTCTTGCAGCCAACTTCCTTTGCCATAGAACGCATAGCAGTTTCAAGAGGGGAGTAAGGCACGTCAACAACGATAAGCTCCGGGCGGAAGTAAGACTTGTCCGGAACAACGGACTGACCTTCCAGCGGTTTCATTCCAACACCTGTCGCATTTACGAAAATATAACTGTCAGCCATTTCTTTTTTCAGCTGGTCAAGATCTGCCAGATCATAGAGAACAGCATGGCTTGAAGTTCTGGTGTTGATCTTTTCTACCGTAGATACCGCACGGTCCCAGAATTCATCTTTGCGGTTGAAGATCACGATCTCGCCTACACCGTCAAGTGCTGCCTGGATCTCGATAGCAGTTGCGGCACCACCTGCACCTACGATGGTCATTTTCTTTCCGATGGCGTCGATGTTATTGTCTTTCAGTGCTGCCATAAATCCGATACCGTCTGTGATATGGCCTGTAAGATGACCATGATCATTAACGATGGTGTTTACAGCACCGCACATTTCTGCTGCCGGTGAAAGCTCGTCAAGGTACTGGCCTACCAGAGTTTTGTTCGGCATGGAAACGTTGGAACCTCTCATTTTCAGAGTACGGATGGCTTTTACAGCATCCTCGATCTCGTCTGCACCAACCTCAAATGCAAGATATGCATAATCATAGCCAAGCTTTGCAAAAGCTTCATTCTGCATGGCAGGAGAGCTGGAATGGCGGATCGGATATGCCATAAGACCAATCAGTTCGGTATGTCCTGTGATTCTTTCTGACATGGTAATAACTCCTCTCATTGGTAAAATCTGGATGAAGATTTGTCTTTTTTAAACCTCCCGCCACATAGGTCTGAAGAAGCTGCGGACATTCTCCGGACGACTGCGGGGGAGGAAGACGTGGAAAAACTATGTTACGGATCACCGAGTGAACTGTAACAGATTTATATACACTTTCCGGCAGAAGGATTGAAATACTCCCGGAAAGGGTATAGCGGAAAAATATTAAAGGTATCCCTTCTGCTCAAGAATGGTAAGGATATTGCGTCCTTCCTGGGTACCGTCAATGATTCGTCTTGCTCTCTGGCTGTCGCCGATGTTCATGATCTCAACATCCTCAGAAGAAAATTCCTCTGTGAGGTTCTGGTAAAGCTGTCCCTGAGCTCTCATTCCGAGACATACGAAGCCGTATTCAAATGGAAGCTCATAAGGCTCACCTTCGCCCCTGACAAGGAAGGAAGAATCCTTAACCTCAAGGAGAGCAGTTTTTGTAAGCTGATGTACATTGTGTTTTTTCATCATGGTCTTTGTGTCATTTTTGCTTACCGGGTCAAGATCACGTCCGATCTGATCCATCATCTCAACGATAGAGATGTCTGCGTTTCTGTCAGCAAAAAATTCCACAACATCAAGACCTACAGCACCGCCGCCTACAACAACAACCTTTTTGCCTTCCAGATCCTTCGGAAAATCATTAATGTGGCTGATCATACCAAGAATAGAATAAATATTATGGTTCTCGTTGTCAATACGATCCTTCAGTCCTGCGATCGGAGGCAGAAGCGGAGCGGAGCCTGTGGAGCTTACAATGATATTCGGATGGAACTTGCGGATGTTTTCAGGTGTTCCTTCTGTGTTTTTGAAGATGTAAAGATTATCAAGCTGTTCTGCACGATGCATGAGATAGTGCGGGAAATCAGCAAGACGGTTCTTTGCAGGGATCTTTGAGATCAGAGATGCAAGTCCGCCAAGCTCATTGCCTTTTTCCAGAAGGAAGGTATTGCATCCAACCTCTGCGGCTGTACAGGCAGCTTCCAGTCCGGCAGTGCCGCCGCCGATAACGACCACGTTGCAGTTTTTATTTATATGTTTTTTCTTATATATATCGCCCTCAAGAACAGATGGGTTTACAGTACAGCGGATCGGACGGTTTACACCGATACGGTTTCCGGCACAGCCAACGTTACATGAGATACATTTACGGAGGTCGCACTCATGACCTGTGGCAACCTTGTTTACCCATGCAGGGTCTGCAATCAGACCACGGCCCATACCGATCAGGTCTGCGTCACCGTCAGCCAGGATACGCTCAGCAACCTTCGGGTCACGGACATTACCCATGGAGATACATGGCTTGTTGAATTTTTCTTTTACGGCCTTTGCCATGTAGGAACGCCATCCGTCCGGGAGATAATTTGCATCGATCTGGTACTGGATGGAACCGTTAAGTCCGCAGGAAACATCGAAGATATCAACCTCTTCCTGAAGATAATCCAGGTATTCCAGAGTATCCTCCAGTGTATTTCCGCCCTCCATCAGCTCATCCGCACTGAGACGGAGCATGATCGGGAAAAAAGGTCCTACCTGTTTTCTTACCTCATCGATGACCATACGGCAGAAGCGGGTACGGTTCTCAACAGATCCGCCGAACTCATCGGTACGCTTGTTTGTGATCGGGGAGAGGAACTGACTGATCAGGTAGGAGTGTCCTGCATGGATCTCTACTGCGTCAAAGCCGGCTGTCTGTGCACGTTTTGCAGCCTCACCGTATTTTTTTACGATGTGAAGGATCTCATCTTTGGAAAGAGGACGCGGGATCTCGCCGCCTTCTTTGGATGGAACGTCAGATGCGGAAACCGGCTGCATGTTGATCCTGGAAGAAACAGCGGAAGCTCCGGCATGATTGATCTGAATCGCGATCTTTGTTCCGTATCTATGAATATTTTCACAGAATTTGAAAAGACGTGGCAGGTAGTTGTCATGATCGATACGCAGCTGTGTGGTTCCGTTGGAGCCCTGCGGGGAATCGACGCTTGCGTTCTCTACGATGATGAGACCTGTGCCACCCTTTGCACGCTGCTCATAATAATTGATATGAAGAAAACTCATTTCGCCGTTCTGTTCACCGTAGTTGGTGCCCATCGGCATCATAACAATACGGTTCTTGATAGTCATATTTTTAACGGTTAATGGGGAAAAAATATGCGGATAATCATTCTTCATTTGGAAAAACCTCCCTGGTTATTTTAAATAGAATCGTTTGTTTGCGTTAATTATATAACAGAATAATCTATAAAACTAATTCATAATACGGGTTATATAATAAAAATAATCTATAGATTTTTGCATATCATCTTTCAGGCTGCAGGTACTTGCATGCTTATAATATAAAAAAACAGATGTAGAAAGCTAACTGGTTACTGAGAACAGAGTGAACAGAACAACAGTAACGCTAACTGGAAAATGGTGTCGGATCCAGGGGTTTACATATATGATTTTAACGTGTTATCATAACAAATAAAAAAGATACAGAAAACGGAGAAACGGGCAGGCTGAAACGGATCAGATGTAAGACTGTATTTCCGCGTTCTGTAAAAAGACAGGGGATAGATAAAATGGAATTCTGGGATATTTACGATGCAGATAAGAAACCGACAGGACGAACTATGAAGCGCAATGACTGGTGTTTAAAGGATGGAGAGTATCATCTGACAGTCTTAGGTGTGGTAGCAAGACCGGACAAAACTTTCCTTATTACCAAGCGGGTGATGACAAAGGCCTGGGCCCCAGGCTGGTGGGAGGTTTCCGGCGGTGCAGCCCAGGCAGGAGAGGCTTCCCGTGATGCAGTACTCCGTGAGGTGAAAGAGGAGACCGGACTGGACGCCAGTGAGGCAGAGGGCGGATACCTTTTTACATATAAAAGAGAGAATCCCGGGGAAGGAGATAATTACTTTGTGGATGTGTACCGTTTTGTCATGGATGTGGAGGATAAGGATCTGAAGCTTCAGACAGAAGAGACAGACGGATATATGTTTGCAACCCTGGAACAGATCAGGGCGTTTGCCGCAGAGGGAAAATTCCTGCATTATGACAGCATTAAGAAGGCGTTTGAGTTCTGAGCAGATTTCTGACTGGTTTTCCGCGAGGATGTGAAAATAAATGTTGTTTTTTGTGGATTTCTATTTTTAAAAACGTTGTTTTTTGACTTATTTTCGAAGAATTGTCTTGACATTAAAATTGGTAAATAGTAAAATTGAATCAGATGAACTACCAGACTGTTTTTTGACCATGAGCAGGTAGCAGAGCGGATTTCAAAGATCTGCTTGACTTTAGGAAGCTGTAAGCCGGATGAATGAAATCCGGCTTATAAAATTATCCAATATTATCAGATCGAGAATAATATAAAATTTTGAAAGTGAGGAATCATCAATGGCAGATGAACATAGAGATCAGATCAGAATCGTACAGGAAACCGTAGCCGGTAAGGAGATCACATTTGCCCATATCATGGGTGGTCCGGCACCTATCATATATCAGAAACTTGGACTGAATCCGCAGGTGGATTATGGATCATCTGCAATTGGTATCATGAACATGACACCTTCCGAGTCTGCTGTGATCGCATCGGATATTGCTGTGAAGAGCGGTAATGTATATCTTGGATTTGCAGACCGTTTTACAGGAACACTGATCATAACAGGAGAGATTTCCGATGTACAGACTGCAATGGAAGAGATCGTGGATTATTTCCGTGATACTCTGGGATATGTAGTATGCAATATCACCAAGAGATAAGGAAGTGTACCATGGAAGAACGGATAACGAAGGAAGAACTGCTGGAGCGGCTGTTTCATGATGATTATGAGAACCTTAAGGGAAAAAGACTTCGGCTGACCCGTGTGCGGGTACCTGGAAAAGAGCTTTCTTTTGCACATGTTTTTACACCAAGTGATAAATCAGTCTATGAGAATCTTGCATTACATATCGGTGTTCATGAAGGCGAGGATCACAGAGGAGATGCCATCGGTATGGTCAGAGTCACACCCTGGGAGGCAATCGTTGTTGCGGCAGATGTTGCAGTGAAGGCTGCTCATGTGGAAGTTGGATTTATGGATCGTTTCTGTGGGACACTGATCCTGACAGGCGGTTTTACGGAAGTGATGACAGCTGTGGAGGAAGTGGTGCGATTTTTCCATGAGACATTGAAATTCGATGTCTGTAAGATCCACAGAAGCTAGAGCAGGACGGGATAAAAAATGAAAAAAATTTTTCTGATGGGTCGAAGTGAAGCCGGCAAAACATCCCTGACGCAGGCGCTTAAAGGGGAAGAGCTTCATTATCATAAGACCCAGTATACCAATACAAATGAAGATACCATTGATTCACCGGGAGAATATGCGGAATCCAAGCATTTCAGCGTAGGACTGGCCTGCTTTTCCTTTGAGGCGGATGTGATCGCTATTGTACAGGCAGCCAATGAGCCGTTTAACCTGTTCAGTGACGGCAGCAGGAATTTTCTCCTGCGGCCGCTGATCGGGATCATCACCAAGGTAGATTCTCCCCATGCCAATATTCCAATGGTCAGACAGTGGATGGAAAACATGGGCTGTGAGAGGATATTTATGGTAAATAACAAGACCCGGGAAGGTATCAGCGAGCTGATGGATTATCTGCAGGATGATCTCCCGAAGCTTACGCTTGAACAGGCGAAATTCAAGCAGAGTATTGGCCTTAACGAATGGGATCCCATGCCGGAAGGGGTGGAGTATCCGGAGTCCATACGGTAAAATAGTAATATTCATGAAAAATGAATAAAAATACAAAATTCAAACAGAAAACGTAGAAATTCCTCCGGAAGTGTGATATACTATGATCGTTTGGAAGATTCGTGAACTGATATGTAAGATCCCCAGAGCATGAAGGATAAAGAGGATAGAAACGGGGCTCGCAGATATATGGCAGAAGAGCTGTATGTCGGGAACTCCGGGTATCCGTATCTGCCTTCATGTTCCGGGGATTTTTTTTATTCTATACACAGATTTTCCGAATGGATGCAAAAGACAAACAATAAGAAAGACAGGAGAGGAAAAGATGTTTGAATTATTTGAAAATCTGACCAACTGGCTCTGGGGACTGCCGCTGCTGATCACGATCCTCGCTACAGGCATATATCTGACAGTACGTTCCGGTTTCTTCCAGTTCCGCCATTTTGGTTACATTGTGAAAAACATGTTCAGTAAAGAACGTCGCCAGGAAGGCGGAGATGACGGAAAGAGCCTGACACCGTTCCAGGCTATTTCCATTGCAATCGGAGGTACCGTTGGTGTATCCAATATGTCCGGTGTTGCAACGGCTATTGCAACAGGAGGACCTGGTGCATTATTCTGGCTCTGGATCGCAGCGCTTCTTGCCATGGTCATCAAGATGGCAGAGGTAACACTTGCTGTATACTACAGAGAAAAACAGCCAAATGGTGAGTATCAGGGAGGCCCAACCTACTATATGCAGAAGGGACTTGGCGGAGAGAAAAAGCTTCCCTTCTGGAAACTTTTTGCAGTGCTGTTCGGCGGCTGTATTTTTATGACATGGTTCATTACCTTACAGAATTATACAGTATCAGAGGCTGTCGGAAGTACCTTCCACCTGCCGTACATCGTACCGTCACTTCTGTATGTGGCAGCGATCTATCTGATCATCATCGGCGGTGTAAAGAAAGTCGGCGTGATCTCTTCCTATATGACACCGATCATGTGCATGCTTTACATTGTAGGCTCTCTCGCAATACTGGTAGTGAATTTTGACAAGCTGCCGGAAACCTTTGGACTGATCTTCAAGGGTGCATTTACAACACAGGCGGCAGTCGGCGGATTTATGGGAGCCGGTGTTGCAACAGCAATGCGTCTTGGCTTTGCCCGTTCCGTATACAGCAACGAGGCAGGCTGGGGAACATCTCCTATGATCCATGCTTCCGCAAAGACAGACCATCCTGTAAAACAGGGACTGATGGGAGCATTTGAGGTATTTGCAGACACCATCGTAGTCTGCTCCATGACAGGTCTTGTTGTTATCATCACCGGCTACTGGAATTCAGGACTTCAGGGATCAGAGCTGACACTGACAGCATTTGAGTCTGGAATGGGCTCCATTGCGAGAGCACTGATCGCGATCAGTATTTTTCTTTTTGGATTAACAACATCAACCGGATGGTTCACCTACTACAGCGTGATCCTGAAGCACTGGCTGAAAAATAATCAGAAGGTTCTGAAGATTGCAGAGAAGGTTTTTATCCTTGGAACACCATTATGGGGTCTTCTGGTCACAGTGCTTACTCTTTACGGAAACGGAACACCGGCGCAGCTGTGGGTAATTGCAGACTTTACAACCGTATTTCCTACATTTGTAAATGTTGCCACATTATTTATCTTAAGTGGTACTTTCTTTAAACTGCTGAAGGATTACAAGGCGCGTTACATGGGAATCGGAAAGGTAGACAAGGATATGGCACTTTTCTACGAGGATAAAAAAGAAAAAGAGGAAAAATAAACAGTGGATACAATTTTTTTTAACGGATGTATAAGAACACTGGATGACAGTGAAAAAGTGGCAGAGGCTGTGGGAATCGAAAATGGCCGGATCGTTTTTGTGGGAACTGATAAAGAAGCGGAAGCTTTTTCCTGCAAAAAGCGGATCGACCTTAAGGGAAGGCTGATGCTGCCCGGTTTTGTGGATACACATATGCATATGCTGCATTATGCATTTGTGGAAAGATCTGTAAAACTGTTTGACTGCACAAGTGTTGAGGAAATGCTTGCCGCAGCAAAAAAAAGACTGGAGGAGAGCAAAGGTCAGAAGCTGGCCTGGCTCTACTGCAGAGGCTGGAATGAGGAGCATTTTGATAAGCCACGCTATCCGCATAAGGATGAGCTGGATGCGCTCTCAACGGAAATCCCCATCATTATGGTGCGTGTCTGCGGGCATGTGGCTGTGTGCAACAGCTGCGGTCTGGAGCTTCTGAAAAAAATCCCGGAGTTCCCGGAGATTGAGAAGGAGGTTGACCTGGATACCGGACTTCTGAAGGAGAACGCAGTACAGTTTTATTCTTCCGTATTGGATGCACCGTCCCAGGAAGAAGTGGAAGGCTACATCAAATACAGTGCGAAGAAGCTGAATGAATGTGGATTTACAGGTGTACAGTCCGATGATCTTGCCTCCCTTCCGGGAAAAAACTGGCGTCGGATCATGGCCTCCTACAAGGCACTGGATGCCAGAGGAGAGCTGAGTATCCGCCATTATGAGCAGTGCCTTTTTGAGCGGGTGGAGGATGCGAAGGCTTTTATTGAGGAAGGATATCGTACAGGACAGAGAGGAGAACACTTTACGATCGGGCCGATGAAACTGATCCAGGATGGTTCTCTTGGTGCAAGAACAGCGGCCATGAATGAGCCTTACGAGGATGCACCGGGAAATACCGGGATCATCACATTCAGTCAGGAGGAGCTTGACGATCTGTTTGCTTTTTTTGACCGGCATCAGATGCAGGCAGCGGTACACTGTATCGGCGATCGTGCCATGGATATGGTCATTGAGGCAGCAGCGAAATCTCCTTACCGGAAGGATAATAAAAAGGGCAGACATGGTATCGTACATTGCCAGATCACCAATCCGCGTATTTTGCAGGGGATGAAAGACCAGGATCTTCTGGCATATATCCAGCCGGTATTTATCGATCTGGATATGAACACAGTGGAACCTGCCATCGGTGCACACCGTATGGATAAGGTGTATGCATGGAAGAGCATGCTGGATATGGGAATCCATGCATCCGGCGGTTCGGATGCTCCTGTGGTAAGCTTTGATGCCATGGAGAATATTTATTTTGCAGTCACCCGCAAAAATATAAAGGGCCAGCCTGAGGAAGGATGGATCCCGTCCGAAAAAATGTCTGTAGATGAAGCGGTGAAGCTTTTTACAAAAAACGCAGCTTACGCTTCCTATACAGAAGAAGAGAACGGAACCATCGAAGTGGGTAAAAATGCGGACTTCGTAGTTAGCGAGAAGGATATCTATGAGATCGACCCGGATGAGATCAAGACCACGAAAGTGGATATGACAGTTCTTGGCGGTGAGATCGTTTATGAGAGAGAAGCAGAAGAATAACGGCAGGTTACTGTTCACTGGCAATGTTCCGCGAGGTGTTTTTTGTGAGCGAAGGTCACAGAAAACCCGAGACATACTGCGCGAATTTATGCAATTAGCATAAATTCTGTGCATCGCGAAGCGTGTTACTGAGAACGGAGTGAACAGTAATAACGGCAGTAAAAAGTACAGAACAAACATTCGCTTGTTCTGTACTTTTTTTACCCTGAATGATATACTGTAAAAGCAAGGATAAAAAAGATATAAACACCCTTTTTGCATACAGTAACAGGCAGAGTATAGAATGATCAGCAGAAAATGAGGTGATGATATATGCCAAAGATGATGCAGGATTTGATTGAACAGTATGTAGAAGCTGTTAAAAAAATTTATGGTTTCCATGTACGCCAGATAATCCTTTATGGTTCTTATGCAAGGGGTGACTTTCGTCCGGATTCTGATGTGGACATTATGATCCTGGTAGATATGTCAGATCTGGAATTAAAGGCATATGCACAACAGCTCTCTTACATGACATATGATTTTAATATGGATCATGACACGGATATTAAGCCTATTGCAAAAAGTGAAGCACATTTTAATAAGTGGATTGTGAACTATCCATTTTATTCTAATATTCATAAAGAAGGGGTAGTTTTGTATGGAGCAGCATAATCAGGAAATTGGTACCAGGCGGGATCTGATGTTATATCGTCTGGAAACAGCCCGAAATGATCTGAAATCAGCAAGAGCATTATTTTCCATTGAAGATTATAAAGGTGGTGAACAAAATTCGTAGAGAGGCATATTGGGGCAAAATTAGAGAATGTGCTTCTACGAATTTCAGCCTGATAGACGAACTTTTTTGATATAAAAACCAGGAGGTGATTTTGTGCAGAATTCACAACAAATCTTCAAACTTCATTCCGAATACAAACCAACAGGCGACCAGCCCCAGGCAATCGAAAAACTGGTCAAAGGCTTCAAAGAAGGCAACCAGTTCGAGACTTTGCTGGGTGTCACAGGCTCCGGTAAGACCTTCACCATGGCGAACGTCATCGCCCAGTTAAACAAGCCAACTTTGGTACTTGCGCACAATAAAACACTGGCAGCACAGCTGTACGGTGAGTTTAAGGAATTCTTCCCGGAGAACGCAGTGGAATACTTTGTCTCCTACTACGATTACTATCAGCCGGAGGCTTATGTCCCGTCCACAGATACCTACATCGCTAAGGACGCATCCACTAACGATGAGATCGATAAGCTCCGTCTCTCCGCCACAGCAGCCTTATGTGAGCGCAAGGATGTGATCGTGGTTTCGTCGGTATCCTGTATCTATGGCTTAGGTGCACCTCAGGAGTTTTTTGATATGATGATCTCTCTTCGCCCTGGAATGGAGAAGGACCGTGATGAGGTTATCAAACAGCTGATCGATATCCAGTACACAAGAAATGAGATGGATTTTCACCGTGGAACCTTTCGTGTCCGGGGTGATGTGCTGGAGATCTTTCCGGCGAATTCTACAGACCGGGCAGTGCGGGTGGAGTTTTTCGGAGATGAGATCGAGCGTATCACAGATATCGATGTGCTTACCGGAGAGATCAAAAGTGTGGAAAGCCATGCAGCGATTTTCCCTGCATCTCATTACGTTGTGCCTCAGGAGCAGATCCGTCGTGCAGCAGATGCCATTTTGGAAGAGATGAAGCAGCAGGTGGAATACTTCAAAAGTGAGGACAAGCTGATCGAGGCTCAGCGAATTGCGGAGCGTACCAACTTTGACGTAGAAATGATGAAGGAAACCGGATTCTGTTCCGGAATCGAGAACTATTCCAGACATCTTACAGGACTGGCTCCGGGCCAGCCGCCGTATACGCTGATGGACTATTTCGGAGATGATTTTTTACTTATTATAGATGAGTCTCACAAAACAGTTCCTCAGGTGGGCGGTATGTATGCCGGTGATCAGAGCCGTAAACAGACCCTGGTAGATTACGGTTTCCGACTTCCATCTGCCAAGGACAACCGTCCATTGAGCTTTGATGAATTCGAGAACAAGCTTGACCAGGTAATGTTTGTATCTGCGACACCGGGAGAATATGAATATGACCATGAGCTTCTTCGTGCAGAGCAGATCATCCGTCCTACAGGGCTTCTTGATCCGAAGGTGGAGGTGCGTCCGATCGAAGGACAGATCGATGATCTTGTAGCAGAAGTAAATAAGGAAATTGAAAAGAAAAACAAAGTCCTGATCACGACCCTGACCAAACGTATGGCAGAGGACCTTACCGATTATATGAAGGATCTGGGAATCCGTGTCCGATACCTTCATTCAGACATTGACACTCTGGAACGTGCGGAAATCATCCGCGATATGCGCCTGGATGTGTTTGATGTGCTAGTCGGGATCAACCTTCTGCGAGAAGGACTGGATATTCCGGAGATCACGCTGGTAGCGATCCTGGATGCAGATAAGGAAGGCTTCCTTCGTTCGGAAACATCCCTGGTACAGACTATCGGCCGTGCTGCCCGGAACAGCGAAGGCCATGTGATCATGTATGCAGATAATATGACAGAATCCATGGAAAAAGCAATCTCGGAGACAGAAAGAAGGAGAGCGATACAGGAGGCTTACAACAGGGAGCATGGCATCACTCCAACCACGATCAAGAAGGCGGTCCGTGATCTGATCGCTGTTTCGAAGAAGGTGGCAGAGACAGAAGTGAAGCTTAAAAAGGATCCGGAATCCATGAACCGAAAAGAACTGACGAAGGTGATCGCCCAGGTAGAGAAGCAGATGCGTGCTGCGGCAGCAGACCTGAATTTCGAGCAGGCTGCTGAGCTGAGAGACAAGATGCTCGAATTAAAAAAGAATCTGGAAGAATTAACGGAATAGGCTGCAAAGCAGCTGACAGTACAACACCCCTGGCTGTAATAGCCAGGGGTGTTGTCGGGTATGCTCGATCTGTTTTTGGGAAAAGCTTATTTTGTAGTTGAAAAGCCCAGGGAGCGCAGGGTGATGCCGGAGCCCTTGAGAAGATCAGTCCAATATGGAACAGCCATATCCAGAGTGTCGTTGGCAAGCTCGGAAGCATCTTTTTGTGTCAGGATTTCATAAGGATCTGTAAGCTTCTGGAAGTGGAAGGATAAATTAGAGGATTCATTCCTGATGGCGGAAAGCGGAGCGGAGCTGCTCATAGTGGCAATCAGTGTACCGGATTCATCATCAGGAAGTATGCTCATGTAAAAATAAAAGTTTAAAGAAGCCGCAGTAGAATTCATCGGGAAAGTCAAAGTAATATCACTTTTTAAATCATCATGGCTGGAAAACCGGAAATAGAATTTAAAACTGTTGTTTTTGGGAATGTATGTGATACTTCGATATTCATCTACGGAAACCTGCATAGAAGATGACGAACCCAAACCGCCTAAATCCATATCGATTTTTTTTGATTCATCGTGTGTGTTAAGCTCGATTTTTACGCTTCCATCACTGGCCTTTTTGCCTTTGCTCAGAATGTGGTTTTTTAATTTTATGCCGGGCTTCGGAGCTGCGGTAGGGTTTGGTTTTGCAGGAGCAGCGGTGGGAGCTGGCTTTGCCGGAGCTGCTTTTTTCTGGATTTTAACCTTGCAGACAAAGCGGATCCCGTTTACCTGAGCAGTAATTGTAGCATTTCCTGCAGATTTTGCAAAAAGCTTGCCTGCTTTGTTTACAGTGACGATTTTGGAATTGCTGCTCTTCCAGGTGATCTTCTGATTGGTACCACTAAGCTTTAGCTGATATGTCTGACCGACTTTCAGAGTTACTGCGGTTTTGTTCAGCTTCGGGGCATGTACAGTGACTTTGCAGGTGTATTTCCTTTTGGAAACGGTTCCTGTAATGGTGGCAGAGCCTTTAGCCTTAGCCTGAAGCTTGCCAGCTTTGTTTACAGCGACGATCTTGGAATTGCTGCTCTTCCAGGTGATTTTCTGCCCTTTTTTGAGACCGGTGATCTTCAGTGTTCTGCTCTGCCCCTTGATCATGGTAAGCTTGGAAGAACTGATCCTGGGAGCGGCCTCTGTAACACAGACTGTGCCAGGCAGAATTGCCGATTCTGCCGGAAGCATGGCCAGTACAAAGACTGTTATCAGAGATATCAGGATTTTTTTCCATTTTTTTATAGCGATCCCTCCTTCGAAAAAATATGATGATTCTCTTTATTAATTGATTATAAGTAAAATTCCGGAGAAGGGCACTGGCATTTGTGACAGTAACTTTGTTATAAAGAAGAGAAGAGGTTATGTATGCTGTTCCCGATAGGCGGAAGGTGTGATCCCCATTTTCTTTTTGAAGCTGGTGCTGAAATAATATTGATTGGCATAACCACATTTCAGGCTGATCTCCTTCAGACTCATAGTAGTCGTAGTCAGGTAACGGGCGGCTGCGGAAATTCGCTGAGATGTGATAAAGTCGCTGAGACTGATCCCCTGATTTTTTTTGAAAAGAGCACTTAAATAAGCAGGGCTTACATTGGCAGAGGCGGCAATGTCATTGAGGCAGAGCGTATTGTCAGTGTAGTGTTCGTTGATATAGGAGATCACCAGTTCACAGAGCTTCTGGTGATAATCATTCATGGAGGAATCAAGTTTCCGGCATAAAAGATGGCATAGATCCTTCAGCCATTGACATAGTTCTTCCGTATTATGAAACTCATTTATGTGGTTGTAAACATACAAAATTTTAGCTTCAAGGTCATGAGTATCCAGATTTAATTCATAGAAAAATTTCAGGATTCGGCCGAGAAGAGAATAGATCTGTATGAAAGCGAAATTCTTTGTGCGAAATTTCTGGGTAAGCCAGTCGGAAAAATTTTGAAACCAGATATCTATGGCAGAGGTATCCTTTTTACAGAGAAGCCGGATCAGCTCATCTTCCTTTGTGTCTGAAAAATCTGCAACAGACAGATCGGAACCTAGAGCATCTCTTCCGTCAAAGATATTCTGATGCGGGAAAAAGAATCTGTATTCCAGCGCATGTACGGCACTTTTGTAGGACTGGTTCAGGTTCCAGAAATCCCGGACAATTGTTCCGATGCCTGCATTGAGGGACAGCCCCAGTGGCTGGCAGGCATCTGCTATTGAGGAAATAAGCTGGCTGGTAAGCTGACGGAAGCTGTTGGACTGGCATCCACTGTGTCCCAGAATGCACAGATAGCCATCCATATCCGGAAGAAGGTGTACAAAATCAAGAGAAGCGGTTTCCTCAGTTATCAGATCCTGAAGGTTGAGAAGCTCCATCTGAAATTTTTCAATCCCGTAAACGGCTTTTAGATCCGGAGCATTTTCAAGCTCCAGAACAACAACTGTATAAAAATCATAATTCAGCTTCAGGTTCAGATACTGAAGATAAGGCTTCAGCCGGTAGGCAGCTTCAGAAGCCGGAAGGTGGGTGATCTCGCGGAAAAACTTTTCTGTAAGAAGAGGCCTGCTTTGTTTCAGAAGCTGGAGATTTTTCTGTTCCTTTTCCATCAGTGCAAAAGCGTTTTTTACCTTCTGGATAAGATAGGTATAATCAAGAGGCTTTTCGATATAATCCAGAGCACCGAGGAGCAGAGCACGCCGTGCATACTCAAATTTATCATAGGCACTGATCAGAATGATCTTTACCATAGGATTGATCTCAAGAGCCTGACGGCTCATGGAAATGCCGTCAAGATCCGGCATTTCAATGTCAGAAATGATCAGATCTGCAGGCTCTTTTTTCATGGCTTCGATAGCAGATGTTCCATTGTAGCAGACATGGATGATCTCTGCATTCAGCGCTTCCCAGTCTATGTTTTTTTCGATACCTTCTGCAGATAGGTAATTATCATCTACGATCATTATTTTTTTCATCGATATCTTCCTCCATCTGTTCGAATTCAATGGTGACATATGTGCCGTTTCCGGGGTTGCTGCTGATCCTTACAGAACCGTTTCCGTATAATGGGTTGGAAATACGGGAACTTACATTGGAAACTCCAAAATGCTTCTCATAATCAATAACATTATGTTCAATAGCATGGCGCAGCTGTGCAAGGGTTTCAGGATCCATGCCGGCACCGTTGTCCTCAATGGAGATCACAACCGTATCATCGCCATAAAGAACATGGATCGAAATAAAAACAGCTGGTGTGCCCGAAGAAATCCCGTGCAGAATGGAATTTTCGAGAAATGGCTGAAGTGTAAACTTGCAGATCAGGAAATTTTCGATTCCATCTTCTGCTTCAATCTCCCAATCCAGATTATCTTTATGGCAGAGCTTTTCCATTTCCAGATAAAGCCGGGCGATTTCCAGTTCATCTTTAATAGGAATAAGTTCCTTTGATTTACGCAGGGTAAGACGGTAAAAGGCCGTCAGATCAGTAATCATCTGATCAGCAATGTCAAGCTTTCCAAGCGACTGGCAGGTACGGATCGATCCCAGGATATTATAAAGAAAATGCGGATTGATCTGTGACTGGAGCAGCTGGTATTTCAGACGCTCTTCGTTTACGGAAAGATTTACAATGGACTTCAGGTTTCCGGCTATTGTGTGCTGCATATCTTCAAAGGTGATGCCCAGTCTGTCGATCTCATCATACCTGGAAGGGTCATCCGGGTGGGGAACAGTAACGATAGACAGATGTTCCGGATCATGTCCCAGCTGAAAGGTTTCCATTGCATAGGAAAGTGCAGTGATCTTCCGGGTAAGATTTTCGGAAAAAAGGATCACGATGATAACAGTAAGGGGCAGAAAAATAAGGACAGTGATCAGTAAGGCACGGATCAGGATGTGTGTGTTGCCCTGAATGTAGCTTTCAGGGATTTCGGTAACATGGAGCCAGCCATTGCTTAAGGTACAGCAGTTATAATATTTGTCGCCGCTGTGAAAAGAAGAATCTGCATTTTCTTTAAATTTCTGAAACTGTGCTTTGGAAATTCCGGATAAATTCAGTGAGGATGTATTTTTCGCTGCAATCTCTCCGTGATCTGTGAGAATGTAGCTGTATATGCGGGAATCCATAGCTGCAGGCTGAAGATAAGTGGCAAGCTCTGAGGTATCCAGCGCAATGCCGTAGGCGTATTCCAGAATACTGGTGGCCTGATTTTTCAGTGCCCGGACGCAGAGGATCACATCGGCGGATGATTTTTTTGTGGACAATATTTTAGGCAGCGGCATATTGGAAACCGGTATCCAGACAGAGGAGAAGCCTGAACCGGAAACAGTATTTTTATCAAGACCATATGCAGAAAGCTCGTCTGTGGAAAAGAAGTACAGGCCTTCTTTTGAACCAAGCTGATCCGGCCGCAGAAAAACATATATATGGAAGAAATCGAATGTGGATTTATACAGCGAAATATTGTTTTTTACAGTGGTAAATTTTTTAAGTGCATCTACCTTATTGGAGGAAGAATGATTGAGGGAGTACATTTGAAACTGTATGGTATCTGCTACATTTTCAACTTGGCCGAGACGGTCGTTCAGCTGAGAAACCAGCTGTCTGTCAGTCATTACGGCGGAATCGATAATACGATCTCTGGCAATGTTATAGGAAATGTGATAGCTGATGAAGGTCAGGGAAATCAGAGGTACCATAGTTGCGATCAGAAATGCGAGCAGGAGCTTATAGCGAAATGAGGAAAAACTGGGTGGGATACATTTGTGGAATTTCATAGTACATATTCTCCTTTATGTCAAAAACAAATTAATGAAACCGAATTCAGCTGTGAAAAAAGCCGTTACAAATATAGATTATATAAAAGGATTATAAAAAATAAACAACAAAAATACAAGAGAACGAAAAATAATATAAATAAATCATAAAATATTGTATTTAGAATGAGGGGGCTCTCTGGTATCCTTAAACCATCAAAAACAGGTGTGGACAAACACGAAAATGTCCAGAAAGGAAGAAAGATATGAAGAAAAAAGTAATGAGTGCAGTTTTGGCAGCAGCGATGGTTGTGGGTATGGCAGGTAACGTGGTTACTGTTTCCGCAAAGGAAAAATATGATCTTACCTTATACAGCGTCAACACCACAGACCCGGATTTTGAGGACTGGCTTGCAAATGTGGAAGATGCCACGGGCCTGAACATTAATGTAATTGCGGCACCTACAGATACAGATACCCGTCAGCAGAAGATCACCACAATGCTTTCCACAGGAGATACTTCCGTGGATGTCATTGAGATCAACGATGAGATGAGCGCGGCATTTAAAAATTCCGGATGGCTGGAAGGACTGAATGATACAGTAATGACAGATGATATCATTGATCAGTTTGCTCAGGGATATGTAGAGGATATGATCACAGATAAGGACGGAAACATTATCGGTGTTCCAGGCTATGCAGGATATCTTGCATTCTGGGTAAATCAGGAGATCATGGATGAGGTCGGAATCAAGTCCATTGATACAAAAGAGGACTTCATGAAGTATATGAAGGCTGTTTCCAAGGATGGAAGATTCGGTTACGGCGGTTCCTGGGAGAAAACTTATGCATTTAACGAGCTTGCACAGTTTGTAAACATGTTCGGCGGCGATTATTTTGACTGGACCAAAGAGGAAAACAAGGAAGCGGTTCAGTTCCTCCATGATCTGGTTGCTGATAAAGAAACCTCCATTGAGCAGATTGCTGATAAATATGATCAGATGAATCCGAAGATCAATGACGGAAAATACGGATGCTGGTTTATGTGGGGCCTTGGAACAGATTATGCAAAGGCAGATATGCTTGGCGCAGATAAGATCCACATGGAAATGGTACCGGATTTCAGCGGTAAGGGAGAGCGTGCGATCTTTACAGATTCTTGGAACTATGTTCTTAACAAAGCATCCAAGAATAAAGATGCAGCTGTGAAATTCCTTCAGTATATGGCTGATGAAGGCGGAATGGAAGCTTCCTATAAAGCATTTGACAGATATCCTGCAAGAAAGGATGTTGCAGAGAAGGTAGTTCCGGATTCTGACCCGGCAAAAGAAATGTACAGCAGATATGCAAATGAATGCAATGTACAGGGACGTCCACTGGTGGCACAGACAATGGAATTTATCAGCGATATGGGAACGATCTTCCAGTCCTGTATGAAAGACGAGATCACAGTTGATGAGTTCTGCAAGAAGGCTCAGGATGTGGTAGATATGTATAAGTAAAAGATATAAAAAAACAGCAATGTAAAGCAGAGGTAAAAGTCTGCTTTACATTGCTTGATGAACAGGGAGGAAAGTTCCATGACAATAAGTAAAAAAACTATGAAGTGGATACCATGGCTTTTGATCCTGCCGGTTGTACTGATCAGAGGCTTTACAACAGTATATCCCATTCTGATGACTGTGAAAAACAGCTTCTTTAATATCAGTATCCTTGCAGGTATCAATGAATTTATAGGCTTCAAGAATTACCTGAAGGTATTTTCTGATCCTAAAGTGCTTACATCGATCAGCTTTACGGCAATATTTGTGGTTGTTTCCATGATCCTGCATGTGATCCTCGGAGTTATTCTGGCACTGATCCTGAATATGAAATTCAAAGGCCGCCGTTTTCTGAGGACTATTGTGCTGATCCCATGGGCTATGCCAGCAGTAGTAGCCGGTATGGCTGCAAAATGGGCATTTAACAATGATTATGGTCTGATCAATGATTTTATCCGCTGGTTTGTACCGGGATACCAGAACAGCTGGCTGATCAATACAGGTACTGCAAGAGCAGCGGTAATTGCAATGGACCTGTGGAAGGATCTTCCGTTCTTTGCAATTCTTGTACTTTCCGGACTTCAGTTTATTTCCGGCGATATCTATGAGGCAGCAAAGGTAGACGGTGCAAACGGGATCCAGAGCTTTTTCAGGATCACACTTCCGCTGATCACAAAAAATGTCCTGACTTTATGTATTCCGTTCACACTCTGGAGACTGACAACCTTCGATCTGGTTTATTCCATGACATCCGGAGGTCCTGGCGAGGATACTGCGCTGATCGCATACAGAATCACAACAGAAGCATTTACAAATCTAAACGTAGGATATGCTTCGGCGCTGGCTATGCTGCTGTTTGTTGTAATGGCGATCTTCAGCTGGCTGAATATACGTGTTATGAATAAGTTTGACAGTTAGGGGGGAATTATCGTGAAGAATACAGGAAAATATAATGTTTATCATGGAGTGATAGCTGTTGGAAGATGGGTTCTGTTTGCCATTGTGGCTTTTCTGATCCTGTTCCCGGTCTACTGGATCTTTATTTCTTCGATCACACCGGCAGGAGAACTGTTTAAAACACCGATTGATTATCTTCCGGATCATCCCACACTGGAAAGCTACACATTTCTGCTACAGAATGTCGGACTGCTTTCAAAGATTGGAAACACCGTACTGATCGTCGGTCTTACTCTTGTGATCAGCACCGTGCTGTGTGCAATGGCAGCTTATGGCTTTTCAAGATTTAACTCAAAGGGAGTTTCTGTTGCATTTGCATTTGTTCTGGCTACCATGCTGATCCCTGAGGTTGTTACAGCCCGCCCGCTGTATGAGTTTATGCAGAAGGTAAAGCTGTATGATACATATCCGGGACTTATCCTTCTTTATATCAGTACCGTTATACCGTTTACGGTTCTGATCCTCAGAAACTTTGTCGGTGAGATCCCGATCTCACTGGAGGAGGCAGCTGCTATTGACGGCGCATCTTTTTCACAGAGACTATTTACGATCGTTCTGCCGCTGATGAAGCCGGCGATCGCTACGGTTTGCATCATCAACTTTATTACCTGTCTGAATAACTTTTTCACACCGTTGTTTTATTCAAATGGTATTCAGGTACTTTCTGTTTCCATCGTACAGCTTCCGTTACGTGACAACATGTATGGAGTTCCGTGGGATCTTGTCAGCGCCATGGGATGGATCATCCTTCTTCCGATCATTATCTTTGTAGCTGTTTTTGAGAAACAGATCATGGATGGTATCATGGCAGGTGGAGTAAAAGCGTAAATATTTTTTAATTTCCAAAGGAAAGGAGAATGCAGATATGTATCAGGCATTTACAGGCGGACTTGGAGGAATCGCACTTGCAAAGCACGGAAAAAGCCGTGCGATCAATGCGGAGAATCCTCATGGAGAAAAAGGCAGAGGCGGTATGGAGGCAAGCCATCTGGGACCATCCAGAAAAGGAAGTCCGTGTCTTAAGGATATAGAGCCGGGAACTGTGGTAACTCTGGCAGAAATGGAAGGACCGGGACAGATCAATCATATCTGGATCACCGTTGATAACAAGACTACAGAGGCAGATTGCTTTGTACTGAGGGATCTTGTGATCCGTATGTACTGGGATGACGAGGAAACTCCTTCCGTGGAAAGTCCTCTGGGTGATTTCTTCTGCTGCGGATTCGGAAGAGAATGTTTTGTAAATTCTGTTCCGGTGGCTGTTGTTCCAAACAGGGGCTTTAACTGCTATTTTCCGATGCCGTTTAAGAAGAAAGCAAAGATCACACTGGAAAACCAGCATGCAAATAAAATCCCGGCTTTCTTTTATCAGGTAGATTACTGTCTCTATGATGAGCTTCCGGACGATATTGCTTATTTCCATGCGCAGTGGAGACGGGAACGGTTGACAGAAAAAACAAAAGATTATACAATTTTGGATGGAGTAAAAGGAAAAGGCCATTATATAGGAACCTACATGGCACTTACCACACTGGAACGTTACTGGTGGGGCGAGGGAGAAATGAAGTTTTATATTGACGGAGATGAGGAGTATCCGACCATCTGCGGAACAGGAACGGAAGATTACTTTGGAGGTTCCTGGAGCTTTGCCAAACAGGTGGATGGAAAAACCGTGGAACAGAATTATAACACACCATATCTGGGATATCCGTATTATTCTGCCCATGACGAACTGATCCACAATTTTTATCATAATGATGACTGCCCGCCAATGCGAGGCTTTTACAGATGGCATTTACAGGATCCGATCTGCTTTGAAGAGGATCTTCGCGTTACGATTCAGCAGATAGGCGTCGGATACCGTGGCCTGTTTGAACGACAGGATGATGTGGCAAGTGTAGCGTACTGGTATCAGACACTTCCTCATGCACCGTTCCAGCCGTTGATGTCAAAAGAGGATAGATGGCCCAGATAAAAAGGGTGGTAGAGATTGAAAAAACAGGTATTTTGCGGGGTATTTGCCCTGGCTCTGGCAGTGACAGGATGTGGAGTCCAGAAGAAGGAGGCTGCATCTGATATTGTGCCGAAGAACAGACAGGAACTGACGATCCTTCATGTGGATGCAGGTACAGAGGGCTTTGATTCTTTTATCAGTCAGGCGGAAAAAGATCTTGGAATAGAGATCCATATCGAAAAATGTCCGGCTAATGCGGACAATCGTCAGGCCAAAATAGCAACTCTTCTGACATCAGGAGATGATTCTGTTGATCTGATCACAGTAAATGATGAGATGATATCTGAATTTAAGCATAAGGGATTTCTTCTTCCGCTGGAAGATACGGTTATGACAGAGGAGACAGCGGCGAATTTTCCACAGGAATACCTGAAAGAAATATGCATGTCAGACGGACATATTTTTTCGGTACCGTTCAAAATGGATATCATGGCATTCTGGGTGAACCAGGAATTGCTGGATCAGGCTGGTCTGGACAGACTCTCCTGTTTCAGTGATCTTGAGATCCTTCAGAAAAAGCTTCAGAATACGGGAAAATATGCATACGGGGATGCATGGGAGATTTCTTACATATATAATAGTATCAGCGAGTATGTCGATTTTTTCGGAGGAGATTATACAGACTGGACGGATCCGAAAACAAGAGAAGCGGCAGAATATATGAAGCGAATGCTGGATACAGGGATGATATCAGAGGAGAATCTGATCGACCAGCATGACCAGCTGAATGAAAAATTTATAAACGGCCAGTATGGATGTATGTTCATGTATACTGGTGCGTTGAGTACCTTTCAGAATGCAGGCGTGTATGGAAAAGATAAGCTCCATATGGCACCATTTCCGGAATTTGACGAGAAGGTGACCAATATCGCAACCTGGCAGTATGTACTGAATAAAAATTCTGATCATAAAGAAGCAGCTCTGAAGTTCCTTCAGTATGTGTCCGGATATGAGGCCAGTAAAAATTACGGACAGCTGACAAAAATGTGTCCGGCAAGACTGGATGTGATCGAGGATAAGAATTTTGAGCTGGATGGCATTGAAATGATCCGGCAATATCTGAAAGATTATAAGCTGAAGGCAAGACCACTGTGCACCGATTCCATAGAAGCTGTTTCGGCTATGGGTACGGAATTTCAGAAATACGTGCTGGGACAGAAAACAGAAACGGAATTTTTTGCTGGGGCACAGAACTGCGTAGACCAGTATTACAAAAAAGCATCGTACTGATGCTTTTTTTGTTTTGAAAAAATAAGAACTTTTTTTCAAAACATATTGACAAATATTTTACATGGTGATATCTTAAAGACTGTAGATGTTAGCACTCCACTAAAATGAGTGCTAACAGATATAAAAAAAGAATCAACATCCGTCAGGAAAGAATAAAAAGGAAAGGAGATGGCTTCATGGAAGAGGTGTTGAATGAGCGCAAACAAAAAATCTTAAAAGCAATCATCAAGACCTATATGGAGACCGGAGAACCGGTTGGCTCCAGGACCATTTCCAAGTATGCGGATCTCAATGTAAGTTCCGCAACGATCCGAAATGAAATGTCAGACCTGACAGATATGGGCTATATCGTCCAGCCTCATACCTCAGCAGGAAGGATTCCTTCAGATAAGGGCTACAGACTTTACGTCAATGAGCTGATGAAGGAGAAGGAAGCAGAGGTTGCAGAGCTGCGAGATCTGATCATTGAGAAGACAGATAAGATGGATAAGGTGCTTAAGAAGGTTGCGAAGGTTCTTGCTTCCAATACCAACTATGCTACCATGGTTTCCGTTCCGCAGTACAGCGGCAACAAGATCAAGTTCATCCAGCTGTCGAGAATGAGCGAGCTTCAGCTTGTGGCCGTGGTTGTCAGTGACAACAACACAGTCCGGAACCAGATCATCAATCTGGACGAGGAAATGGACGACCAGACGATCCTGAAACTGAATCTTCTTCTTAACACCAATCTCAATGGGATCCCGATCCAGGATATCAACCTTGGGATGATCGCCAGACTGAAGGAACAGGCAGGCAGCCACAGCGGTGTGGTGGCAACAGTTCTGGATGCAGTGGCAGCCACCATTCATGTGGAAGAGGAAGATATGGAGATCTATACTTCAGGTGCAACCAACATCTTCAAGTATCCGGAGCTTGCCGATAAAGAAAAGGCAACGGAGCTGATCTCCGCATTTGAGGAGAAGCATGAACTTGCCGATCTTGTAAAAGAACAGATGTCAGATGGAGAGAATACAGGAATCCAGGTTTATATCGGTGATGAGATGCCGATCCAGACCATGAAGGACTGCAGCATTGTAACTGCCAGATATGAACTGGGAGACGGAATGTACGGAACCATCGGGATCATCGGTCCCAAACGAATGGATTATGAGAATGTAGTGGACAGTCTGAAAGAGCTTAAGAATCATCTGGATGACGTTTTGAAAAAGAAGAAAACTTAGAAAGGCGGTAGAAAAAAAGTGTCGGAGGAAACAAAGAAAACATCCGAAGAGCAGGAAGCGGAGAAGGAAATCCCCGTAACTGACGGAGATCAGGAAGAAAAAAGCCTGACACCGGAGGGAGAAGATCTGCCGGAGGAAGAAAACAATACTCCAGGCGAAGAAGCTGCCTCAGAGGATAAAAAAGAAGAAAAATCAAAAACTTCCTTCTTCGGAAAGAAGAAAAAAGATAAATCTGAGCAGAAGGTGGAGGAACTTACCGATCGCCTGAAGCGTACCATGGCTGAATTTGATAATTTCCGTAAAAGAACGGAAAAAGAAAAATCCAGCATGTACATCATCGGAGCGAAAGAGATCGTTGAAAAGATCCTGCCGGTTGTAGATAACTTCGAAAGAGGTCTTGCACAGGCACAGGAAGGCGATGCTTTTGCAGATGGAATGAAAATGATCTACAAGCAGCTTACCACAACACTGGATGAGCTTGGTGTGAAGCCAATCGAAGCAGTGGGAAAGGAATTCAACCCGGATTTCCATAATGCAGTGATGCATGTGGAAGATGAAGAGGTTGGAGAGAACATCGTGGTGGAAGAGTTCCAGAAGGGTTACACCTACAAGGATTTCGTAGTACGTCACAGTATGGTAAAGGTTGCGAACTAACTGACAACAAACTTTATTTTAACAGATACAGACTAAAACAGGAGGAAAAAATCATGGGAAAGATTATTGGTATTGACTTAGGTACAACAAACAGCTGTGTAGCCGTAATGGAAGGTGGACAGCCAACAGTTATCGCAAATACAGAAGGCGCAAGAACAACACCGTCCGTTGTGGCTTTCACAAAGACAGGAGAGCGTCTGGTAGGTGAGCCTGCAAAACGTCAGGCAGTTACAAATGCAGACAGAACAATCTCCTCTATCAAAAGAGAGATGGGTACCGATTACCGTGTAACCATTGATGACAAGAAATATTCTCCACAGGAGATCTCCGCAATGATCCTTCAGAAACTGAAAAAGGATGCAGAGGCATATCTTGGTGAGAAAGTAACAGAGGCAGTTATCACAGTTCCGGCTTACTTCAACGATGCTCAGCGTCAGGCTACCAAAGATGCAGGTAAGATCGCAGGTCTTGATGTAAAACGTATCATCAACGAGCCTACAGCAGCAGCTCTTGCATATGGACTTGACAACGAGAAAGAGCAGAAGATCATGGTATACGACCTTGGCGGCGGTACATTCGATGTATCTGTTATCGAGATCGGTGATGGCGTTATCGAGGTTCTTTCCACAGCTGGTAATAACCGTCTTGGTGGAGATGACTTTGATAAGAAGGTCACAGATTACATGCTTTCCGAGTTCAAGAGAACAGAGGGCGTAGACTTAAGCAACGATAAGATGGCTCTTCAGAGACTGAAAGAGGCAGCTGAGAAGGCTAAGAAAGAGCTTTCTTCCGCAACAACAACAAACATTAACCTTCCGTTCATCACAGCAACAGCTGAAGGACCGAAGCATTTCGATATGAACCTTACAAGAGCTAAATTCGATGAGCTGACACATGATCTTGTAGAGCTGACAGCTGAGCCGGTTCGTCGTGCACTGTCTGATGCAGGTATCACAGCTTCTGAGCTTGGCCAGGTACTTCTGGTTGGTGGTTCTTCCCGTATCCCGGCAGTACAGGATAAGGTAAGACAGTTAACAGGCAAAGAGCCGAGCAAGAACCTGAACCCGGATGAGTGTGTTGCACTTGGTGCTTCCGTACAGGGTGGTAAACTTGCAGGTGATGCAGGTGCCGGTGATATCCTTCTTCTGGATGTTACTCCGCTGTCTCTGTCCATCGAGACAATGGGTGGTATCGCAACTCGTCTGATCGAGAGAAATACTACAATTCCTACAAAGAAGAGCCAGATCTTCTCCACAGCAGCAGATAACCAGACAGCTGTAGATATCAACGTTGTACAGGGTGAGCGTCAGTTCGCAAAAGACAACAAATCCCTCGGCCAGTTCCGTCTGGATGGAATCCCGCCAGCACGTCGTGGTGTTCCGCAGATCGAGGTAACATTTGACATTGATGCCAACGGTATCGTTAACGTATCCGCTAAGGATCTTGGAACAGGTAAGGAGCAGCACATCACAATCACAGCTGGTTCTAACATGTCCGATTCCGATATCGACAAAGCTGTCAAAGAAGCAGCTGAATTCGAGGCTCAGGATAAGAAACGTAAAGAGGCGATCGACACAAGGAACAATGCAGACTCCATGGTATTCCAGGTTGAGAATGCACTGAAGGAAGCAGGCGACAAGCTTGATGCAAACGATAAAGCAAGTGTTGAGGCAGACCTCAATGCACTGAAGGATCTTCTTGCACAGACAGCAAATGCTCAGGAGCTTACCGATTCTCAGGTTGCAGACATCAAGGCTGCACAGGAGAAGATGATGGAGAGCGCTCAGAAGCTGTTTTCCAAGATGTATGAGCAGACTCAGGGAGCTCAGGGTCAGGCTGGTCCTGGACCGGATATGGGTAACATGGGCGGAAACGCTGGTGCCCAGGGCGGAAATGAAGCAGGATACGGCGATGATGTTGTAGATGCTGATTACAAGGAAGTCTAAGACAAGTAGGAAACAATTACAATGGCTGATAAAAGAGATTATTATGAAGTCTTAGGTGTGGATAAAAACGCCGATGACGCAACATTAAAAAAAGCATATCGTAAGCTGGCCAAGAAATATCACCCGGATGTAAATCCGGGTGATAAAGAGGCTGAGGCGAAATTCAAAGAAGCGACAGAGGCTTACTCCGTTTTAAGTGATGCCGATAAGAGAAGACAGTATGATCAGTTTGGTCATGCGGCATTCGAAAACGGCGGTGGAGGCGGAGCCGGCGGCTTTGGCGGATTTGACTTCAACGGTGCAGATATGGGAGACATCTTCGGAGATATCTTCGGAGACCTTTTCGGCGGCGGAGGCAGAACCAGACGGGCCAACAACGGACCGATGAAGGGCGCCAACCTTCGTGCACGTGTGAACATTACTTTTGAGGAAGCGGTTTTCGGATGCGAGAAAGAACTGGAGATCGTTCTGAAGGATGAATGTACTACATGTCACGGAACCGGTGCGAAACCTGGAACATCACCGGTCACATGTCCGAAATGTAAAGGCCAGGGTCAGATCGTTTACACCCAGCAGTCCATGTTTGGCATGGTGCGTAATGTTCAGACCTGTCCGGACTGTAACGGAACCGGTAAGGTGATCAAGGACAAATGCAGTGCCTGCCGTGGAACCGGATATACCTCTTCCAGAAAGAAGATCCAGGTGTCTGTACCGGCCGGTATTGATAATGGTCAGTGTATCCGTATCCGCGAAAAAGGCGAACCGGGAACCAACGGCGGACCGAGAGGTGATCTGCTGGTGGAGGTAAATGTAGCCCGTCATCCGATCTTCCAGAGACAGGATATGAATATCTTTTCAACAGCTCCGATCACATTTGCACAGGCTGCACTTGGCGGGGAGATGCGTATCAATACGGTAGACGGTGAGGTTGCCTATGAGGTGAAGCCGGGAACACAGACTGATACAAGGATTCGTCTGAAGGGCAAAGGTGTTCCGTCATTACGTAACAAGAATGTTCGTGGTGATCACTATGTAACCCTGGTAGTCCAGACTCCGACAAATCTCAATGAGGAAGCAAAGAAAGCTCTGGAAGCTTTTGATGCGGCATGTGGAAACCGTCCGTCAGAGGACAGCACATCCGAGACTTCCGAAAAAACTGAAAAGAAGAAAAAAGGTTTCCGTGAGAAAGTTAAGGAAATGTTCGAGGAATAAATAAAGTGAAAACAGGAAAGAGGCACAAAATGCCTCTTTCTTTTTTTTCTGTATTCGTGTATATTAAAAGAAGTGCCCGTTTTCGGGACAATAGAAAACAGGCGACAGACAGGAACGAAAATCCGTAAATGTGTATACAGCATAAGGAGATATAGAAATATGAAATGGAACCGTTTTACACTTAAGACAAAAACAGAGGCAGAGGATATTGTGATCTGTACACTTGCCGAGGTGGGAATTGAAGGTGTGGAGATCCAGGACAAGCAGCCGCTGACTGATGAGGACAAGGCACAGATGTTTGTGGATATCATGCCGGAAGGACCTGCAGATGACGGGATCGCATATCTGAACTTCTATCTGGAAGAGGATGCGGATACCGAGGCGATCCTGAAAGATGTGAAAGCTGCACTTGAGGATCTGAGAAGCTTTGTGGATATCGGAGAGGCAACCATCACAGAATCCCAGACAGAGGACAAAGACTGGATCAATAACTGGAAACAGTACTTCCATCAGTTCTATGTAGACGACATTCTGATCGTACCGTCTTGGGAAGAAGTGAAGGCAGAAGATAAAGACAAGATGATCCTCCACATTGATCCGGGAACTGCCTTTGGTACAGGAATGCATGAGACTACCCAGCTGGTGATCCGTCAGCTGAAGAAATTTGTGAAGCCGGGAATGGAGATCCTTGATGTGGGAACCGGAAGTGGAATCCTGGGGATCGTTGCACTGAAGCTTGGTGCAGGCCATGTGGTTGGTACAGACCTTGATCCCTGTGCAGTTCCGGCAGTGTCTGAGAACAAGGAAGCCAACCAGATCGAGGAGAAGTCTTTTGACATGATGATTGGAAACATCATTGATGACAAAGAAGTTCAGGATCAGGTCGGATATGAGAAATATGATATCGTAACTGCAAATATCCTGGCAGATGTTCTGGTACCGCTGACTCCGGTGATCGTTGCACAGATGAAAAAAGGCGCTTACTACATTACATCAGGTATCCTGGATGTAAAGGAGGATGTCGTAGTGAAGGCTGTAAAAGACGCCGGACTGACTCTTGTTGAGGTGACTCATCAGGGCGAGTGGGTATCTGTGACAGCAAGAAAGGACTGATCTCATGCAGCGATTTTTTGTGGAACCTCATCAGATCGACAGGGACAGACATGAGATCCGTATCACAGGAAATGATGTCAATCATATCGTGAATGTACTCCGCATGAAAAAAGACGAGGAGCTCTGGATCAGCGATAAGGAAAAAGAATATCACTGTGTGATCGAAAACACGGGTGAGGATGAAGTCCTGCTTCATATCCTCTATGCACAGGAGCCGGATTATGAGCTGAAGAACCGTATTTATCTCTTTCAGGGACTACCGAAAGCTGATAAGATGGAGCTGATCATCCAGAAGGCAGTAGAGCTTGGAGCATATTCCATAGTTCCTGTTTCAACCAGGCGCTGCGTGGTAAAACTGGATAACAAAAAAGCAGAAAAAAAAGTATTCCGCTGGCAGCAGATCGCAGAAAGTGCGGCAAAACAATCCAAACGTATGCTGGTGCCGGAGGTACATTCCGTGATGAGCTTTAAAGAAGCTCTTGCCTATGCAGAGGAACTGGACATTCTGCTGATCCCTTATGAGCTTGCAAAGGGAATGAAAGAGACAAAGGAGCTGATCCGGTCGATCGAACCGGGAAAAAGCATAGGTGTCTTTATTGGCCCTGAGGGTGGATTCGAAGAGCAGGAAGTGGCAGATGCCATGGAAGCCGGTGCGAAACCCATCACCCTGGGACACCGGATCTTACGGACAGAAACCGCGGGACTCGCAGTACTTTCTGTTCTGATGTTTCAACTGGAGGATGAATAGATTATGGAAGCATATTTTGACAATTCCGCGACAACGAGATGCTTCGACGAAGTAAAGGATATTGTCTGCAAAACCATGACAGAAGATTTCGGAAATCCTTCTGCCATGCATAAAAAAGGAGTGGAAGCGGAGAATTATGTTCGCAGAAGTGCCCAGACCCTTGCAAAATTACTGAAAGTGAATGAAAAAGAGATTCTTTTTACATCCGGTGGAACAGAGTCGGACAACCTTGCCATCATCGGTGGTGTGGAAGCCAATAAGCGTATGGGAAACCATATCATCACAACTGCAGTAGAGCATGCAGCAGTGGCCCAGCCTTTTGCTTATCTGAAGGAACAGGGTTATGAGGTGACCATTCTTCCTGTTGATCATCAGGGCGTTGTAAAGCTGGACGCATTGGAAGCGGCTCTTCGTCCGGATACCATTCTGGTGTCTGTAATGTACGTGAACAATGAGGTGGGAGCTGTGATGCCGGTAGAAGAGATCGGAAAGCTTGTCCATGAAAAAAGTCCGAAAGCACTTTTTCATGTAGATGCCATCCAGGCATTCGGAAAGTATCGTATCTATCCGAAAAAGCTGGGAATCGATCTTCTTTCCGTGAGCAGTCACAAGATTCATGGACCAAAGGGCGTAGGCTTTCTCTATATTAACGAAAAAGTAAGAGTACAGCCGCAGATCCTTGGCGGCGGACAGCAGAACGGCATGCGCTCCGGAACGGACAATGTGCCGGGAATCGCAGGACTTGGCGTTGCCGCAGATATGGTATACACAGATTTTGATAAAAAGATACAGCAGCTCTATGCTCTGAAAGAACGGATGGCAGAGGGACTTTCAAAGCTTGGCGATATTACTGTTAACGGAATGCCGTTAATGGAGGGAGCACCACACATCATGAGTGCAACCTTCCATGGAGTACGAAGTGAGGTTCTTCTCCATACACTGGAAGAATTCGGAGTATATATTTCCGCAGGAAGTGCATGCTCCAGTCATAAGAGAAAACCAAGTGCAACACTGACAGCTATGGGCTTGAGCAGAGCCGATGTGGAAAGTACCGTCCGCATCAGCTTCTGTGAGGAAAATACCTTTGAAGAGGTAGATTACTGCCTGGAAGCACTGGGAAAAACAATTCCGATGCTGCGCAGGTATGCACGTCGATAGAGAATACAGAAGAAAGGGATTTTTATGTTAGTACATGCATTTCTGATCAAATATGCGGAAATTGCCCTTAAGGGAAAAAACCGCTATCGTTTTGAAGATGCTCTCGTACATCAGATGGAGATCGCACTCTCCAAGATCGAGGGAGATTTTGAAGTAAAAAAAGAGCAGGGAAGAGTTTATGTATTCTGCCCGGAGAACTATGATTACGATGAGGCTGTAGATGCGCTGCAGCATGTATTTGGTATTGTTGGCATCTGCCCGGTTATGATTTATGAAGAACAGGGCTTCGAGAAGCTTGCCGAAGATGTTGTGAGTTATATGAAGCAGTGGCATCCGGACTTTAACGGAAGCTTCAAGGTTTGGACACGCCGCGCAAAGAAATCCTACCCGATCAGCTCTATGGAAGTCAGCGCTGAGCTTGGCGGACGTATCCTGGATGCGTTCCCGGAGGCAAGTGTGGATGTTCATCATCCGGAGCTGGATCTTTCTGTTGAGATCCGTGACAAGATTTACGTATATTCCCAGACCATTCCGGGCGCAGGCGGAATGCCCATCGGAACAAACGGAAAAGCCATGCTTCTTCTTTCTGGTGGAATCGACAGTCCGGTTGCCGGCTATATGATCGCAAAACGTGGCGTCAAGATCGATGCGGTATATTTCCATGCACCGCCCTACACCAGTGAGCGCGCAAAACAGAAGGTAGTGGATCTTGCCCGCCTGGTAGCCAAATACAGTGGACCGATCCGTCTCCATGTAGTTAACTTTACAGATATACAGCTTTATATTTATGATCAGTGTCCTCATGATGAGCTTACTATTATCATGAGAAGATATATGATGCGTATTGCCGAGCATTTCGCTAAAAAAGACCGTTGTCTCGGACTTATCACAGGTGAGAGCATCGGACAGGTTGCAAGCCAGACCTTACAGAGCCTTGCTTCCACAAATGAGGTCTGCACACTTCCGGTATACCGTCCGGTGATCGGTTTTGATAAAGAGGAAATCGTCCGTATTTCCAGAAAGATCGACACCTTTGAGACTTCTATTCAGCCGTTTGAGGATTGCTGTACCATCTTTGTGGCGAAACATCCTGTAACAAAGCCGAATCTTAAGGTGATCCGCCGTTCTGAGCAGAAGCTTTCCGAGAAGATCGATGAGCTTATGGAAACTGCTCTGAATACCACAGAGATCATTGAAATTCAGTAATCCGTTTTTAGATAAGAAAAAACAAACAGGGAACCTCACTGTAGAGGTTCCCTGGAGCTACCGATATATCAGGAAAAGGGAGTTCATTGAGAACAGAAGAATTCTGAAAGCATGAAAAAAGAGGAACTGTATCCGATACAGTTCCTCTCAAATATACAGTATAGATTAGTCGATTGTATATTTGGAAATAATCTGCATTACGTTATCCAGAGCAGCGCCGTCTGCATGGATGTTGAGGTCGATCGGCTTGGAAAGATCCAGGCTGAAGATACCCATGATGGATTTTGCATCGATCACATATCTTCCGGATACTAAATCAAAATCGCAGTCGAATTTGCTGATCTCGTTTACGAATGCTTTCACCTTATCGATGGAATTCAGTGAGATTTTAGCTGTTTTCATTATAATAACCTCCCTTGATAGATTTTTGTTGTTTTACAGCTTTCATCTTACCTGTCAGTACCCAAAAAGTCAAGGTGAAAAGAGATAAAAATTGTTTCAATAATTAGTTAAAGTGTAAAAAAAGTGAGGAAAAATGGGAAATAAAGTTGCATTACACAACCTTGGCTGCAAAGTAAATGCCTATGAGATCGAGGCCATGCAGCAGCTTCTGGAGGAGGCGGGATATGAGATCGTGCCTTTTGAGCCGGGAGCGGATATTTATGTGATCAATACCTGCACAGTAACCAATATTGCAGACAGAAAATCAAGACAGATGCTCCACAAAGCCAAAAAAATGAATCCGGAAGCGATCGTGGTGGCAACGGGCTGTTATGTACAGACCGGTGGCGAGAAACTGGAAAAAGACGAAGCCATTGATCTTGTTCTGGGAAATAACCAGAAGATCAATATTGTGGAGGCACTGGCCGAATATGCGGAAAACAAACCGGGCCATGGTTCTCATGTGATCAAGATCAATCAGACAAAAGAGTATGAGGATCTTTCTATTGATCATACAGCAGAACATGTAAGGGCATATATCAAGGTTCAGGACGGATGCAATCAGTTCTGTACGTACTGTATCATTCCCTACGCAAGAGGCCGTGTCAGAAGCCGGAATATTGAAAGTGTGCTGAAGGAGGTCCGTGCACTTGCGGAAAAAGGTTATAAGGAAGTGGTCCTTACAGGAATCCATTTAAGTTCCTACGGAGTGGATTTCCCGGATGAGAAAAAAGAGACACTGCTTTCTCTGATCCGTGCTGTGCATGAGATCGAAGGAATCCAGCGTATCCGGCTGGGATCGCTGGAACCTGGAATCGTTACAAGAGAATTTGCGGAAGGGATCGCTGCGCTGCCAAAGGTATGCCCGCATTTCCATCTTTCCCTGCAGAGTGGCTGTGATGAGACTCTGGAGAGGATGAACCGCAGATACAGAAGCGGGGAATACAGAGAACGCTGTGAGCTTTTAAGAGAAGTGTATGGAAATCCGGCACTGACAACGGATGTGATCGTAGGCTTTCCGCAGGAATCGGAGGAAGAATTCCGGAAGTCCTATGATTTTGTGGACAGCATCCGTTTTTATGAGACTCATATCTTCAAATATTCCAGAAGACAGGGAACAAAGGCGGCTGCCATGGACGGACAGCTGACAGAGGCGGAGAAATCCTTCCGCAGTGAGAAGATGATCGAGCTGCATCATCGTCATGCAGGGGATTATGAGAAATCCATGCTTGGCAAAAATCTGGAGGTACTGATCGAGGAAGAGTATACAAAGGATGGACGGACCTGGTATCTGGGACACAGCCGGGAGTATATAAAAACTGCTGTACCGAAATCGGAAGCTTATGGCGTAAATGATATCGTAAACGTAAAGGCAGAAGGCTTTCTTGAAGAGCATATCATGACCGGTGAAGCCGTGGAGTGAAGAACGGGATCGTATGTTGAAAGGTTGTTTGTTCACTGGTAATATTTTGCGAAGCGTGTTACTGAGAACGGAGTGAACAGCAATGTTGACAGTTTGTATCCGCAATCCTCGTTAAATTTAAGATTGTAATTTATGTAAATTTATATTAAAATAAAAAAGAATATATTTTAAGGACGTGAGAGACAATGGCAGAGAATAATCTGGGAAATACACAGTATTTCAGAACAAAACCGGATCAGGAGCTTCAGGTAAAAGAAGTCCTGGATCTGGTGTACAATGCAATGGATGAGAAGGGCTACAATCCGGTGAATCAGATCGTAGGATATATTATGTCCGGAGACCCGACCTACATCACAAGCCACAAGGGTGCGAGAAGCATGATCATGAAGGTGGAGCGTGATGAACTGGTAGAAGAGCTTCTCACCGAGTATATCAAGAACAAGTCTTGGGAACGGTAATATGAGAGTACTGGGACTGGACTATGGCTCGAAGACTGTGGGGGTTGCAGTGAGCGATCCCCTTGGTCTGACAGCCCAAGGTGTGGAAACCGTATGGCGCAAGCAGGAAAACAAGCTTCGTCGTACTCTGGCACGTATTGAAGAGATCATTTCGGAGTATCAGGTTACGGAGATCGTTCTGGGATACCCGAAAAACATGAACAATACAGTAGGAGAGCGGGCCGAGAAATCTCTGGAGTTTAAGGAAATGCTGGAGAGACGTACGGGCCTGCCTGTTGTTATGTGGGATGAGAGACTGACTACTATGGCGGCAGACCGCACTCTGGAGGAGACCGGTGTGCATAAGGAAAACCGTAAACAGTATCTGGATCAGGTAGCTGCAGTCTTTATCCTGCAGGGATATCTGGATGCTGCCGCATACAGAAGAGAGCAGCAGGAAGGCGTGGAAGAATGATCGGAAACGCAAATAGATGTTTTGAGCGGATCAGGTAGCAAATGCGGATTGTGAATATCCGCTTGACAAGAACGGATAAGGAAGAATTAAATATGGAAAAAATAATATTTCAGTCAGACGACGGCACAGCTGCTGAGTTTTACGTAGAGGAGCAGACCAATATTGCGGGTGTGACTTATCTTTTGGTGTCCGATTCACAGGATGAGGAAGCAGACGCATATATTCTGAAGGATATTTCAGCTCCGGGAAGTACAGAAGCCTGTTATGAGATGGTCGAGGATGATGACGAACTTCAGGCTGTATATGCAGTTTTTCAGCAGATGCTGGATGACGTGAATTTTGAATGGAGGAGCGATTTTTGAAAAGCGAGAACAACGATGACAACAAAAATGCGGAGAGCAGAGTACAAGTTTCCGCAGGCGGTGCCAGAAGAACCGCATCAAGACAAAAGAATGCCGGATCAAGAACAAGACAGTATCGTGGTGGCGGCAAAAACCGTCAGGATAAGCCTTTCCGGCCAACAGCAAAGAAAACAACAGCCGGTGGCGCTGTAAAAAACAGCAGAAACACACAGAAACCGGCAAAGACCAGCGGCAGGCCATCCGGTCGGAAAAACGGCCGCAGAGCAACATCCAAACTTAAGATCATACCACTTGGCGGTCTGGAGCAGATCGGAATGAACATTACCGCTTTTGAGTATGGCGACAGTATTGTAGTTGTAGACTGTGGTCTTTCTTTCCCTGAGGACGATATGTTGGGAATCGATCTGGTCATTCCGGATGTAACATACCTTAAGGAAAATATTTCCAAGGTGAAGGGATTTGTGATCACTCATGGACATGAAGATCATATCGGAGCTCTTCCGTATGTGTTGAAAGAGATCAATGTTCCGATCTATGCTACCAAGCTGACACTGGGACTGATCCGCAACAAACTGAAAGAGCATAACCTTGTGCGTTCTACCAAACTGAAAGAAGTAAAACACGGGCAGGTGATCAATCTTGGGGATTTCGCTGTGGAATTTATCAAAACGAATCACAGTATCCAGGATGCATCCGCACTTGCTATTTATTCACCGGTAGGAATCGTGATACACACAGGAGACTTTAAAGTTGATTATACACCGGTATTTGGAGATGCCATCGATCTGCAGCGTTTTGCAGAGATTGGCAAGAAGGGTGTGCTTGCACTGATGTGTGAGAGTACCAATGCAGAGAGACCGGGATTTACAATGTCCGAGCGTACAGTGGGACATGTATTTGATAATCTTTTTAATGAGTACCGTACATCCAGGATCATCATTGCAACCTTTGCATCCAACGTGGATCGTGTGCAGCAGATCATTAACACTGCATACCGGTTCGGAAGAAAGGTTGCTGTGGAAGGCCGCAGTATGGTCAATGTTATTTCCGTAGCGTCAGAACTTGGCTATCTGCAGATCCCGGAGAACACACTGATCGAGATCGATCAGGTGAAGAATTATCCGGACGACAAGGTGGTTCTGATCACAACCGGAAGTCAGGGTGAGTCCATGGCGGCACTTTCCCGTATGGCAGCCAATATCCATAAGAAGATCACGATCAAGCCTAACGATACCATCATTTTCAGCTCCAATCCGATCCCCGGAAATGAAAAGGCAGTTTCCAAGGTTATCAACGAACTGTCTATGAAAGGAGCCAAGGTTATTTTCCAGGATGTCCATGTTTCCGGACATGCCTGCCAGGAGGAAATCAAGCTGATCTACTCTCTCGTAAAACCGAAATATGCCATTCCGATCCATGGTGAGTACCGTCATCTGACTGCACAGAAACACATAGTGGAAGATCTGGGAATCCCGAAGGAGAATATTTTTATCCTTTCTTCCGGAAATGTTCTGGAGTTGGACGGACAGGATGCCAAGGTGACAGGAAGCGTTCATACAGGTGCAATCTTCGTAGACGGACTTGGCGTTGGTGATGTGGGAAATATCGTACTTCGTGACCGTCAGCACCTTTCAGAAGATGGAATCATGATCGTAGTTATGACACTGGAGCGCCACAGTAATGTAGTTCTCGCAGGTCCGGATATCGTTTCCAGAGGTTTTGTGTATGTAAGAGAATCTGAGGATCTTATGGAGCATGCCAGACAGGTTGTGGAAACTGCACTGGATTCCTGCCTGGAGAACAATATCACTGACTGGGGCAAGATCAAAACCGAGGTCAAGGATGCCCTTGGAGAGTATTTGTGGAAACGGACCAAGAGAAATCCTATGATCCTGCCTATCATTATGGAGGCGTAGGTTCATGGATGAGATCAGCATGGAAATCGAGAAGCTTCTCGATGCTGTGCACAGAAGCGATGAATATCAGGAATATCAGAAACAGGCAGCCCAGCTTGAAACGGATCCTGAGCTGAAAGCCAGAGTGATGAGATTCCGTGGAGATAATTTCAGACTGCAGAATCATTCAGACAAGGATGAGCTGTTCCATATTGAGGAACAGCTCAATCAGGAGTCTGCAAGTCTGAGACAGAACCTGAAAGTAAATGCCTATCTCGACGCTGAGCTTGCGCTGTGCAGACTGATGCAGCGGATATGCAGGACGCTGGTGGACGGGATCGACATACAGATTCCTGACTTATAGGAGGAAAGACTATGGCAGACACAAGAGACAAGGTTGGCAGGGCCGGCGTTTTTCTGGCTGGAGGGGTATTTAAAACCGCTGTATATATCTTTATTATCGTATTTCTGATCTGGGTTGGAAAATCAGCATATCAGTTTGGCTACGATGTGTTTAACCAGCAGGCTATGAGCCCGGGAGAGGGACAGCAGGTCACGGTAGTCATAAAAGAAGGCGCCTCTGCATATAAAGTAGGCAAGACACTGGAGCAGAAGGGCCTTGTCAAGGATGCGCTTGCATTTACCATACAGGAAAGAATGTCCGCATATCACGGACAGATCAAAGCCGGTACATACCTTCTCAGTACAGCCTATACACCGACCAGGATCATGGCAGTGCTGTCAGGAGAAGAGAGCAAGGAAGGATCGAACAGCCAGTGATCGTAGAAGAACGCATGCAGACCTATATCAATTCACTGGATATGGGGAATACTCCATTTCTGCAGGAGTTGGAGACAAAGGCACTTGCAGGCCGGGTGCCGATCATCCGGAGAGATATGCAGAGCTTTATGAGGATGCTTCTGGCACTGAAACAACCGAAGCGCATTTTGGAGGTGGGGACTGCCGTAGGCTTCTCCACACTTCTTATGTGTGAGTATGGGCCGGAAGATATGGAAATTGTTACTATAGAGAATTATGAAAAAAGAATTCCTGTCGCAAAGGATAATTTCAGGCGCGCAGGAAGAGAGTCACAGATCACGCTTCTGGAGGGAGATGCCGGAGAGATCCTGAAGAATCTTACCGGAACCTTTGATATGATCTTCATGGACGCAGCCAAGGGCCAGTATATCCACTGGCTTCCTGACGTGCTGAGACTGATGAAAGAGGGAAGCGTACTGGTATCTGACAACGTGCTGCAGGAAGGGGATATTATTGAATCTCATTATCTTGTGGAACGGCGTAACCGTACAATCTATAAAAGAATGAGAGAATATCTCTGGCAGCTGACTCACAGTCCGGTGCTTCGTACATCGGTGCTTCCTCTTGGAGACGGAGCGGCTGTAAGTGTAAAAACAGGAGAACAGGCTTATGAAACGACCAGAACTATTGGTTCCGGCGAGCAGCCTTGAGGTTTTAAAGGTTGCCGTCATATATGGTGCAGATGCTGTTTACATCGGCGGAGAAGCTTTTGGACTTCGCGCAAAGGCTAAGAATTTTTCAAAAGAAGATATGTGTGAGGGAATCGCATTTGCCCATTCCCATGGCGTAAAGGTTTATGTGACAGTAAACATCCTGGCGCATAACCGTGATCTTGAGGGTGTAAGGGAATATCTTCAGGAACTGAAGGAGATCGGACCGGACGCACTGATCATCGCAGATCCGGGAATCTTTATGTATGCAAAGGAAATCTGTCCGGAGATCGAGCGTCACATCAGTACACAGGCAAATAATACCAATTATGAGACTTACTGTTTCTGGTATAACCTTGGTGCCAAACGTGTGGTAAGTGCAAGAGAGCTCTCTCTGGAAGAGATCCGGGAGATCCGGGCACATATTCCGGAGGATATGGAGATTGAAACGTTTATTCACGGCGCCATGTGCATTTCCTATTCCGGAAGATGTCTTCTCAGTAACTTTATGGCGGGAAGAGATGCTAATCAGGGAGCCTGTACCCATCCCTGCAGATGGAAATATTCTGTTGTGGAGGAGAAGCGTCCGGGAGAATACATGCCGGTATTTGAAAATGAGAGAGGAACTTTTATTTTTAATTCCAAGGATCTCTGTATGGTAGAGCATATGGAAGATATCCTTACAAGCGGTATTGACAGCCTGAAGATCGAAGGACGTATGAAAACAGCTCTTTATGTGGCAACAGTGGCAAGAACCTACCGCAAAGCCATTGACGACTGTATGGAAAGTTCGGAAAAATATCATGCAAATATGCCGTGGTATCAGGAGCAGATCTCAAACTGTACCTACCGTCAGTTTACTACCGGATTTTTCTACGGAAAGCCGGATGAGAATACCCAGATCTATGACAGCAACACGTATGTAAGAGAATACACATATCTTGGATTTGCAGAAGAGATCGATGAGAGAGGTCTGGCAAGACTGACACAGAGAAATAAGTTTTCTGTAGGAGAGACCATCGAGATCATGAAACCGGACGGAAGGAATATTCCGGTCACAGTGGAAGCCATTTATAATGAAGAGGGCGAAGCTATGGAGAGTGCACCACATGCCCAGCAGAGAATCTATGTGAAACTGACAGAGATGCCGGAGGTATTTGATATTCTCCGAAGAGGTGAATGATCCGAAAGGGTGGATAAGAGAGTAAAGGGGAGAACGAAAAGAACGTTCTCCCCTTTACTGATTTTCGGGAAAAAGAGTACGGAGTTTTCGAAGAGCGTTCTTTTCGATACGGGATACGTAGGAGCGGCTGATGGAGAGATTTTCGGCAATCTCTCGCTGGGTCAGTGGCTCCTGGCCATTCAAACCGTAGCGGCAGCAGATCACCTGGTATTCCTTTGGGGAGAGTACTGTCCGGATATAACGGAGAAGATAGGAAATGCTGTCCCGTTTGAAACAATCATCCACAACATCAACGGGTGGACTTTCAATGATATCGAGAAGGCTGATCTCATTGCCTTCCCGGTCTGTGCCGATGGGTTCATAGAGAGAAACTTCTCTGGAACGTTTCCTGCGGGCACGAAACATCATGAGAAGCTCATTGTCGATGCACCGTGCAGCATAAGTGGAAAGTTTGGAAGTCCGGCTGGGATCAAAGGTGGAAATGGCTTTGATCAGACCTATGGTGCCTATGGAGATCAGATCATCCTGATCCTCGTCACATCCCTGATATTTTTTTGCAACATGTGCTACGAGGCGGAGATTGTGTTCGATAAGGATATTTTTTGCTTCCGGATCGCCCCTTTGGAGCTGCAGAAGATAGAACTGCTCTTCCGCAAAAGAAAGCGGTTTCAGAAAGGTTTTCAAGAGTTCACCTCAAAGGGGATTTCCTTATAGCTTATGAACCGGACGTGCTTTTCGTGCTTTTCCAACAGAAACTTTATAAAAAGGACAGAGGCGAACACCTGTTGCGCCACATTCTGATCTGGTGTATAATCATAAGATACGAGTGACAACAATCAGTGTATATTGATGAGGAGTATATATTTTGAAAAAGAGGATAGAACAGCTTCTTAACGGGAAATTTATTTATGAACAGCCTGAGCTTCTGTTTTCACAGGACCGTATTTTCGCTACGCTGAAGGCAGGAGAGACTACAAAGGATGAGATTTATTTCGGTACCGATGACAACCGCAGGATCAGTGGATTTGTGACTTCATCTGACCGGAGACTGGTACCCGGATTTGACCGCTTTTCAGGAACTACGGTGCGCATGCCTTATGGGGTAGATGCAGAGGGAATGAAGCCGGGAGAGAGCTTTGAAGGCTGGCTGTGTTTTACTACCAGTATCGGAGAATATAAGCTGCCGTTCACTGTGCAGGTACAGACGGAAGAGGTGAAGAGTGCAGGCAGAAAGGTGTCTTCTCTGGAAGAATTTCTGCACATTGCAAAAGAAGATTTCCATGAGGCTTACCGGATTTTTACAGAACGCCATTTTTCCCTGATCCTGAGTGATCAGAGTGAGAAGATCCGTTCTCTTTATGCAGGAATGTCACAGCAGCCGGTGACCTATCAGCATCTGGAGGAATTTCTGATCGCAGCCGGTGCCAAGGAAAAGGTGACATTGAGTCTGAACAGAGAAGAGGCCGGTTTTTATGATGTCAGTGAATCTGTTCAGGAATCCCTTTATATCCACAGGAGCGGATGGGGACACCTGCGGGCAGATATTGAGGTAAATGGGGATTTTCTGGAGGCAGGCAAGCATGTGGTCACAGAAGAGGATTTTATCGGAAGTACCTGTGAAATAAACTATGTGATACGCCAGGAAAAACTGGGAAAAGGGAATCAGTACGGCGAGATCATTGTAAAAACCCCATACCAGAAACTGGTATATCACGTTCTTGCATCCAGAGGAACTGAGAGTGCCGTGAACCTGGATCTTCTGGAAAAACAGTACCGGATAGCTCTGATGAAGGAATACCTGGGATATCTCTGTAAAAGAACAGATTTTCAGGCCTGGACAGCCTTTACTCACGAGAAACTTGACCGTATGGGCGAAAGCGGACTGAAATATCCGGAATATCAGCTTCTGGAAGCCTATCTTCTTCATCTGGAAGGAGAAGATGACCAGGCTTCAGAAATCCTTGAGCGTTATCAGAATAAATCCTTTCATCACAATGAACTGGAACTGGCAGGGATTTATCTGTATCTGTGTACACAGACCGGGCTGTACCGGGATAAGGAACAGGCCCTCCGCAAGGTACAGAATTTCCGGATGCAGAAGGAAGACAGCTTTATCCTTCTGAAACTGGCATTTGAAATGGATCATACGCTTTCTCCGTCAAAAAAGATCTTTCTGATGGAGGAACTTTTTGAGCGGGGATGTACAAGTCCTTTTCTGTATCTGGAAGCATGGAACAGTATTTGTGCAGATATGTCGCTGCTGCATCGAATCAATGGGTTCTGGGCCCAGGTATTCCTTTTTGCAGGAAAAGAACAGATGCTGACGGAAGAGCTGGTCATGCGCCTGGCATATCTTTCCGGCTATGAGAAAGCTTTTAACGAGAGCCTGTACCGTGCTATGGCCATGGGGTGTGAAGCCTTTCCGTCAGATGATACCGTGGAAGCTATCTGTAAATATATTATGAAGGGAAATCCAAGAAAACCGGAATATTTTCAGTGGTTTTCCGCTGCCGTGGACCGCGGGCTCCGGATCACACGGCTGTATGAATATTATGTGGAAACACTGGATACCTCTTATCGGAGAGTCCTGCCGAAACCGCTTTTGATGTATTTTACCTATAACAACAATACTCTCGGTGATTCCAAGCGTGCCTATCTGTATGCATGCATCATTGCAGGGAAGGAACGTGATCCACAGACATACGAAAGTTATCGTGAAAGCATGGAGGAATTTGCTTTCCGTAAGTTACGGGAAGGCCGGATGAATGAAAATTATGCCGCTGTTTATCAGGAATTCATGCGGGAACCATCGGACAGCGAAAAAGCGCAGGTGATCGCCTCCAGAATGTTTACTCACCGGCTGTATACGGATGATCCGAAGGTCCGTAGTGTGATCGTCCGTCACAGACAGATGAAACAGGAAGAAATCTATCCGTGTATCCATGGAATCGCTTACCCAAGGATCTGCAGCGAAGATGCGGCTGTTGTATTTCAGGATGAAAAACAGAGACGTTATGCTGCTACGGTAGATTATAATCTGACACCACTTTTCGATGATCGTGAGATGGTTCCGGCAGTGCTGGAAAAAGGGGCAGATGAACCGGCTGTGCTTTTGCATTACTGTCAGGGTCAGGAGATCAGTCGTAAGAATCTGGGAATTTTTCAGAAACTGGTCCTTTCACCGGCGTTTACCGATGAATATAAGAGGCTGATCCGCAAAAAGATCCTGGATTATTATCGGGATCACGTACAGGGAGAAGATCTGGATGCCTGTCTGGAGATGATGGATTATCGGGAATATGCCATGGTCGACCGGAAAACCCTTCTGGAGATCCTGATCCAGCGGGGACTGTTTCCGCAGGCTATGAGCGTGGTGGAAGCATTTGGATTTGAAGGAGTAGAGGAGCGTGCTCTTCTGAAGCTGGTAAGCCGTATGATCATCCGCTGTGACTGTGCGGAAGACGAAGAGCTGATCACACTTTCCTCTCATGTATACCGACAGGGAATCTATGATGAAGTGATCCTCATGTATCTGATGAAATTCCGGTTTGGACCTGTGGATGAACTTCTGGATATCTGGAAAAGTGCCTGTGGGTTTGAGATGGATACCTATAATCTGGAGGAGAGGATCCTTTCTCTTCTGATGTTTAACTGGGATTACCGGCCAGAGGGGGCGGATATCCTGAAAGCATATATCCGCCATTCCGGAAAAGAGAGTGTGATCGGTGCGTATCTGACTCTGATGTCTTACGGAATGTTTGTAAAAGAAATGCCGGAGATGCCGGGACTTAAGGAGTATCTGAAAAATCGCAGAGAAAAGGAGTGGCCCGGAGACCGGATCTGTGACCTGACCCTTCTGAAACTGCTTTCCGAAGAAAAAACTTCTGATGAAGAAAATCTGGAAATGGAAGAAAAAATCCTCTCTTCCTGTGTAAAGGAAGGAATGACATTTGAGTTTTTCCGGAACCTGGATCAGAGTATCCTGCGACCGTATCAGCTGGATGATAAGACTTTTGTAGAGTATCATACTTCACCGGAGGCTTCGGTCACACTGTATTATTCCCTGGATACCGGACTTGGAACTGTACCGGACTATAAAAGTGAACCGCTCAAAAATATCTATGAGGGAATTTTTGCCAGAGCATTTACATTGTTTTATGGAGAAACCCTGCGATATTATTTCCAGATAGAAGATGAAGCCGGTGTACACAAAACGGAAGAAAAAATACTGACCATGAACCAGAGTGATGACCAGGCATCCAGCAAATATCAGCTGATCAATCAGATACTCTGTGCAAGAAAACTTGATAAAGAAACGGAAGTGAAGGAGAAGCTGGCACAGTATCTCCGGCAGGAACAGTACGTTAATGAAATGTTTGTCATAGAGAAGGAACCGGAAAGATGAATGAAATTCGTGACTTGATCATAGGAATTGATATTGGAAAAGAATACACACAGATCTGTTATTATGACAGAAAAGCAGAAGAAGCCCGTTCTCTTTCCATGAAGGTAGGAGCCAGTCAGTACGAAGCTCCGGGCTGTATCTGCTATCGTACCGATCACGGTGATTACTGCGTAGGCCTGGAAGCAGAGTATTTTGCCAGGGAAAAGGGCGGGATCATGATCGGAAATATTTATGATATCTGTCAGAAGGAAGAAAAGATCCAGGTGGCAGGAGAGGAAAAAGAGCCGGCAGAGCTTCTGGCACATTTTCTGAGGGGAATCCTGAAATTTCTGGGAATCCAGGATATTGTAAAGAATACCCGGTGCCTTTGTATCACATCGCCGGAACTTAGTACACTTCAGGTACGGAATTATCAGAAGGCCTGCAGCCTTGCAGGTTTTTCACGTGAGAAATATATGCTTATGGACTATGGCGAGAGTTTTTATTATTATGCGCTGGGGCAGAAACGGGAAACCTGGAATCGAAGTGTAGGATGGTATGCCTTTGCAGGCGATACGGTAACCTTCCGGAAGCTGACTATCAACGGCTCTTCCAGACCGGTGCTTGTAAAACTGGAGGATCCGGTCAGCACAAAGCTTGAACCGGAAGATGAGATCCGTGATGTGGAATTTTACCGTTTTATCAGTAAGACTCTCGGCAAAGAACTCTTCTCCAGTGTGCAGATCACGGGAGAAGGATTTGACCAGAAGTGGGCACAGCAGTCTGTAAAGCTCCTGTGTCATCAGGGACGGAAGGTTTTTTACGGAAACAATCTTTTTGCAAAGGGAGCCTGCATAGCCGGTAAGGACAGGCTGGAGGATAAAAAACTCAAAGGTTACCGCTATTTAAGTGATTCGCTGGTGGCTGTGGACGTAGGAATGGATATGCGGGTGATGGGCTCTCCGGCTTACTATCCGCTGATCGAAAGCGGCAGCAACTGGTATGAATGCAGTGCATCCTGCGAGCTGATCCTGGATGATACCAGTGAACTGGTATTTGTGGTAAGTATTCCGGAAGAAACCGAGAAGAAACGTGTGGCCATGGCACTTGACGGTCTGCCAAAGCGGCCTAATCGGACTTCAAGGCTTTCCCTCACGCTGAAATACGTATCGCCGAGAGACTGCGAGATCACAGTGAAGGATCTGGGATTTGGCGAAATGTATCCTTCCAGTGGAAAAATCTGGAGGGAACTGGTACGATGGGATGAGCAGGAAGAAAGGAATCAGGCATGAGCGGATATATTTTATGTCAGGTAAAAAAAGCAGAGAAGCCGTTTTATATCGAAAATATCAGTACCAATATTTATTCTATAGAAGAACTCTGCTATTATCTTTATAACAATCTTTATCTTGTGGACAGCTCATTGATCAGCAGTAAGCTTTGTACCTGGCTGGAGGAAGAACTGGAGCTTCCGAAGCTTGCGGCCAAGCTGAAACCTTATATTGGAAGAGAGGCCGGACTTGAAGAAGTACTGTATCCGATATTTAAAGAGATCAATTATCTGGCTTATGAAGAACTTAAGACCTTAAACGGGCGCATCGAAGCCAGAAAACGTGAACCTGAAGAAATACGGGAGAAGCGAAAAGGCGACGCACTGATGGAAAACCGGATGTATGTGAATGCGCTCCGTGTTTATCAGAAGCTTCTTGAGCACGGCGGGAAAGAGATTACCGGAGAGATGCGTGAAAGAATCCTGCATAACCAGGGATGCGCATACGGTTATCTGTTCCAGATGGATAAGGCGCTGGATTGCTTTTGGAAAGCATGGAAGGAGAATCATTCAGAGAAAGCAATGAAGGTTTATCTTCTGGCCTACCGCAGTGTTCACAGTGAAGAAGAATACAGGAAACGACAAGAAGAGCTGAAGACAGATGAAAGGGTAATACAGGAAACAGACCAGGCTCTGAAAAACTTTGCCGGTCTCCCGGAGCAGCATATCGTATCCGGAGAAACCGACAGGATCCTGGAGGATCTTACAAGAGAATATCACAGAAGTACCGGCTCTTAAAGCTGTTCAAGAAGTCCCAGCAGGATCTGCCGGGCTTCTTTTTTTGTATATACGGATTCTTCCTCAGACAGAGAACAGAGGTAATCATTCAGGGCCTGTCCGATACTGGTCTCTTTCAGATAGATACAGAGAAAAGTATCTTTTTCGGAAAGAAAGCAGAGAAAAACGGAATAGTCAGACAGAACTTCCAGATGGATCCCGGTTTCCGGAAGTACGGAAGGCTTCAGGATCCTGCATTTTTCATGTCCCATATCTGTGTCAAGAAGATGCCTGAGGGCTTTTTTTCGTTCTTCTTTCGGAAGAGGGGTCTGATGGTAGGAATAAGGACCGTCAAGGAGTCCGGTACGGGCAAATTTCCGGATCCCGCTCAGTGTAAAATAATTGCAGGAAAAGGCAGCTTCTGTAAAAGCAAAGGAAGTCTGGTTCAGGACCGCTGCCAGCTGGGTATAGACCGGATCGGAAAGATCGATATCCCTGTTATCAAACAATGACTGAATAAAGCCCGGACCATAGGACATCAGTGCAAGGCAGGGATGAGATTCCAGTGCAAAATTTGTTGAGATCTTTGTCTGCATGATAGAATCAAAGATATTAAGGATCCTGTCCGGAGAATCCGATTGCAGGAAGAATTGACTGGAATTCTCAAGAACCCGCCGGAATTCCTGCTGATATGCGTGGATCGCTTCTGGATTTTCGGTAAAAATACAGGTCATCATATCTGAGGATAACAGCAGCAGTTTTTTTTCAGTGAGTAAGAAAAAAGGAAACAGTTCATAGCTGGAAAACTCTCGGCCTGCCTGAGTATAGTAATAATATGGCTGGTAGCCCGCAAAACCTGACAGGATCGGAAGGAGTGTGCAGAGAAAGGTTTCCAGATTCATGTTGTAATCCGGTGAGGCGGACGGGTTCTGGTGAAGCGGCAGGATCTGGATCACCGGTGGCAGTTTCTCATATTTGGGATAAAGATGGGAAAAAATCTGTACAAGAAGCCGGCAGTTGGCCGGAAGGTTGGTACGGATCGTTTCGGAAGAACCGGAAGACAGGATGTCCTCAAAAAGGCTCAGGACCTTCTTTTCCACATCAAGAGAAAAAGTTCCACGGTAAAAGGGAAAGGATGGAAGCCTGAGAAAACCTTCCCGGGAAATGACCTGCCGGGAGCTGATAACACCCAGAAGTTCCTGTATATATTTGCGGTTGTAATAAATTTCTTTTCCGATTTTTTCTATTTTATATAATTCCATCAGTTCCCGGCGTTGGGAAGGGTTGATCCGGAGGGAATCGCAGAACTGGCGCACAAAATCAATACCGGGAAGACGTTTCCCTGTGATCATACGCTGCAGAGAGGTACGGTCAAGTCCCGAATAAGCAGATAACTGATAAACGTTTTCTCCTGTATCCTTTAGGTATTCCCGGCATTTGCTGCTGAAATCAGACATGATAGTACTCCTTTTTGTGCTTATATGGCATTATTATACGAAAACAGATCATGAATTGCAATAATTTGTAAAAAAACAAGGCACAATTAGAAGCACATATTGCGCAGGTCTTTCTTTGAAAATAAAATGTTAAATATCAGAAAGAGCATGATGGAGGAAAACTCGGCAATGGCAGTGATGACGATCGCGATATGTGATGAAATACGAAAGGATGCACAGAGGCTGTACAGGCAGCTTTCCACACTGGTTCCTGATGCAGAGCTCCTTCTGTATCGGACCAGGGAGAGTCTTCTGAAAGGACTGGCAGAGGGACATAAGATCTGCGATCTGATATTTTTGGGACTGGATGGTGATCAGGGCAGGAGTCTGGAAACTGTACGGACAATGCGTCTGAAAGGACATTATATCCCGGTTGTACTGGTGGCAGAGAATGAGAAATTCTATAAAGAAGCATTTGAAGTGTTTGCCTATAACTATCTGGTCAAACCGGTTGAAAGTGGAGAACTGGAACATGTTCTGGAACATATCCTGGAGGTATGCAGGCGTGAAGACGGAAGAGCGCTGTATTTTCGTTACAGGACACAGGTTTATACACTGCAGCACGATCATCTGGCGTATATATCCAGTAGTCTTCACAGTGTGACATTTCATCTTACCGATGGAAAAAAGATCAGCTGCAGAGCCAGGCTGGGGGATTTTTCAGGACAGCTGTCAGACAGCAGCTTTCTGAGATGCCATCAGAGCTTTTGTATCAACATGGAGAAGGTAACTTCACTTAAGAAGAACAGTTTTGTGGTCGGACAGACGGAAATCCCAATTTCCAGAACATATTTGAAAACGGCCAGAAAGAAATACAAAGATTATTTGGCGGAGCAGAAGGTTTGCTCTTGACAGCTCCTTTTGGGTATGTTACTATAACCATACACTTTCACGTGGTAGAGTGACCATGTGATAAAGAGATAGCCGAAAAAAGGAGAATGACCATGAAGAAGAGAACAGTTGCAGTAGTAATGGCGGCAGCGATGACAATAGGAATGATGGTAACAGGAGTGAGTGTACAGGCAGGTGTTGAGGATAAGACCCTGATCGTAGGATTTGATGCTGAATATCCTCCATTCGGATATAAGGATGATAATGGAGAATATGTAGGATTTGACCTTGACCTTGCCCAGGAAGTATGTAATAATCTTGGCTGGGAACTTGTTAAGAAGCCTATCAACTGGGATTCCAAAGATATGGAGCTGAACTCCGGAACGATCGACTGTATCTGGAATGGATTTACTATCAACGGACGTGAGGATGACTATACATGGAGTGATCCATACATTAACAATGAGCAGGTGATCGTAGTTGCCAAGGATTCCGGAATTGAGAAGCTTGCGGATCTTAAGGGCAAGAACGTAGTTGTACAGGCTGCATCCGCTGCGCTGGACGCACTGAACAACGATGACAATAAGGAACTGAAGGACAGCTTTGCATCTCTTACAGAGAATCCGGACTACAACACTGCATTTATGAATATTGATTCCGGAGCTGCAGACGCTGTCGCTGTTGATATCGGTGTTGCTAATTATCAGCTTTCCCAGAGAGGCAAGGATAAATATGTGATCCTTGACGAGCCGATCCAGAACGAACAGTATGGCATCGGATTCAAGAAGGGAAATGATGAACTGAAGGATCTCGTATGGGATGAGGTCAAGAAGCTTGACGAGTCCGGCGAGGTTGACAAGCTTGCAGATAAGTATGAATTGGATAAGAGCATGCTCTGCATCAGTGAGGATAAGGATAAGACAGAGGATTCTGATTCTGCAGAAGCTGAAACAGAAGAAAATGCAGACAGCACAGAGAAAGAAACCGATTCTGAATCCAAATGATCCGGTGCAGATCCGGCACAGTAAAAACTGTGAAGATGTTTTTTTAGCTATCCAACAGCAGTAGAAATAAGAAACATAGCAGAAGCTTTTGAAGCTTCCGCATAAAAAGGAAATGAGGGTGCTTCGGCGCAGAAAGAGCTGCCGTGCACGCTCATTTCCTGTTGTTTACAGGAATTACAGGTATCAGTCCGATAAATAGGACTGATACTCCGAACCAGGAGGAAAAAAATGAATTTTAGTGTAATGCTCCAGCAGCTGGCAGGAGGAATGCTGGTCTCTATTGAGATCTTTTTTATAACCTTGCTGTTTTCTCTGCCGCTGGGACTTCTGATCTGTTTTGGCAGAATGTCCAGAAACAAAGTAATCCGTACCATTGTATCCGGGTACATATCCATCATGAGAGGAACGCCGCTGATGCTGCAGCTGATGGTTGTATATTTCGGTCCGTATTTTATCTTCGGGATCCGTATTTCCATGGGATATAGTCTGATCGCTGTATTTATCGCATTTGCTATCAACTATGCAGCTTACTTTGCAGAAATCTACCGTGGCGGCATTGAATCCATGCCGGTGGGACAGTATGAAGCTGCAAAGATCCTTGGATACAATAAGGTACAGACATTTTTCCGCATCATCCTTCCACAGGTGATCAAGAGGATTTTGCCGTCTATTACAAATGAGGTCATTACGCTGGTCAAGGATACTTCTCTTGCGTTTGTTGTGGCAGTTGCGGAGATGTTTACCATTGCCAAGCAGATCGCAAGTGCACAGACAACAATGATGCCATTTGTGATCGCTGCGATATTTTATTATGTGTTCAACCTGATCGTGGCTGTTGTGATGCAGAAGGTTGAGAAAAGCATGAATTACTACCGCTGACCGAAATGGAGAGTATAAAATATGAAATTATTTGAAATGAAACACATCAAAAAAAACTTTGACGGACTGGAAGTTCTCAAAGATATCTCTCTTGACGTGGAAGAGGGAGAGGTTTTAAGTATCATCGGTCCTTCCGGTTCCGGCAAGTCAACCATCCTGCGTTGTGCCACAGGACTTGAGACGCCGGACAGCGGCGAGATCATCAAAAATGGTGATGTGGGACTGGTGTTCCAGCAGTTCAATCTGTTTCCGCATTTTTCTGTACTGAAAAATATAGTGGATGCACCTCTGAAGGTGCAGAAGAGAAAGAAAGATGAGGTTTACGCCCAGGCAAGAAGCCTTCTTAAGAAAATGGGCCTTGCAGACAAGGAGAAGGCATATCCTTTTCAGCTTTCCGGAGGACAGCAGCAGCGAGTTTCCATTGCCCGTGCGCTCTGTATGAATCCGAAGATCCTGTTTTTTGATGAACCTACATCTGCACTTGATCCGGAACTGACCGGTGAGATCCTGAAGGTTATCAAGGATCTTGCTCAGGAGCATATCACCATGGTGATCGTTACTCATGAAATGAATTTTGCAAGAGATATTTCCGACCGTATCATCTTTATGGATAAGGGTGTGATCGCAGTGGAGGGAACGCCACAGGAGGTATTTTCTTCCGAAAATGGCAGAATGAAGGAATTTTTGGGGAAATTCCATCAGGGTATGGAGTAACAAACGGTTGCTTTTAAAGAGGCAATGTTATATAATTTCAAGAGGCGTGAATTAACCAGAACCGGGCAGATAACGGATCTTTCGCCATTCCGGCCCGGAGGTATGTGATCAGGAGGTAGTAATGAATACAGACAGATATGTAAGCCCGCTGTCAGAGCGGTATGCAAGTAAAGAGATGCAGTATATTTTTTCTCCGGACATGAAGTTCCGCACATGGAGAAAGCTGTGGATTGCACTTGCTGAGACGGAACGTGAGCTTGGCCTTAACATTACCCAGGAGCAGATCGACGAAATGAAGGCTCATGCGGATGATATCAATTATGATGTGGCTAAGGAGCGTGAGCGTCAGGTTCGCCATGATGTAATGTCTCACGTGTATGCATTTGGCGTGCAGTGCCCGAAGGCAAAAGGCATCATCCATCTGGGAGCAACCTCCTGTTATGTAGGAGATAATACAGATATCATCGTTATGACAGAGGCACTGAAGCTTGTCCGCAAGAAACTTGTGAACGTGATCGCAGAGCTTTCCAAGTTTGCAGCGCAGTATAAGGATCAGCCAACTCTGGCGTTTACTCATTTCCAGCCGGCACAGCCGACAACCGTAGGTAAGAGAGCAACTCTCTGGACTCAGGAATTCCTGATGGATCTTGAGGACCTTGAGTATGTATTAAGCACTATGAAGCTTCTTGGCTCAAAGGGAACAACCGGTACACAGGCCAGCTTCCTGGAACTTTTTGACGGGGATCAGGAGACCATCGACAAGATCGATCCGATGATCGCAGAGAAGATGGGATTCAGATCCTGCTATCCGGTTTCCGGACAGACCTATTCCAGAAAGGTTGATACCCGTGTGCTGAATATCCTTGCGGGAATCGCTGCAAGTGCACATAAGATGTCTAACGATATTCGTCTTCTTCAGCATCTGAAGGAAGTGGAGGAGCCATTTGAGAAATCCCAGATCGGATCTTCCGCTATGGCATATAAGAGAAATCCGATGAGAAGTGAGAGAATCGCTTCCCTGTCCAGATATGTGATGATCGATGCACTGAACCCGGCGATCACATCTGCAACACAGTGGTTTGAGAGAACTTTGGACGACTCTGCAAATAAGCGTCTCAGCGTTCCGGAAGGATTCCTTGCGATCGACGGAATCCTGGATCTCTGCCTTAATGTTGTAGACGGACTGGTTGTTTATCCGAAGGTTATCGAGAAGAGACTGATGTCTGAGCTTCCGTTTATGGCAACTGAGAATATCATGATGGATGCGGTTAAGGCAGGTGGAGACCGTCAGGAGCTTCATGAGCGTATCCGTGAGCTTTCCATGGAAGCAGGAAAGAACGTGAAGGTAGAGGGTAAGGATAACAATCTTCTTGAGCTGATCGCGGCAGATCCGGCGTTTAATCTGACTCTTGAGGATCTTCAGAAGGCCATGGAACCGTCCAGATATACAGGACGTGCCAAAGAGCAGACAGAAGCTTTCATTGCAAATGTGGTACAGCCGGTGCTGGATGCGCATAAAGATCTGCTTGGCGTTAAAGTTGAGATCAATGTATAATGTTGTAAGCATAAAAAGAACACAGACAGGAATGTCAGTCTTCTGTGGATGATATACAGATAACGTGGCATTCCGAATAATAGAGAAAGACACAAGGAGGAACTGTGTTATGGTAACTGCAGTAGTAGGAGCAAACTGGGGAGATGAAGGTAAAGGCAAGATCACAGATATGCTTGCTGAGAAAGCTGATATCATCGTAAGATTTCAGGGTGGAGCCAATGCGGGCCACACCATCGTAAATGATTACGGTAAATTCGCACTTCATACACTTCCGTCAGGTGTGTTTTACGGACATACGACCAGTGTCATCGGAAACGGTGTTGCACTGAATATTCCTGTATTCTTTAAGGAGTACAATGAAGTAGTAAGCCGTGGAGTACCTGCACCGAAGATCCTGATCTCCAACAGAGCACAGATGGTAATGTCTTACCACATTCTGTTTGATCAGTACGAGGAGGAGCGTCTTGGCGGCAAGGCTTTCGGTTCCACAAAATCCGGAATCGCTCCGTTCTATTCTGACAAATATGCAAAGATCGGCTTCCAGGTAAGTGAGCTCTTTGATGAGGAAGCACTGAAAGAGAAGGTTGTACGTATCTGCGAGACCAAGAACGTAACACTTGAGCATCTCTATCATAAGCCTCTTCTGAAACCGGAAGATATCATGAATGAGCTGATGGAATACAAGAAGATGGTTGAGCCATACGTATGCGACGTATCTCTCTATCTCTGGAATGCACTGAAAGAGGGAAAACAGGTTCTTCTTGAGGGACAGCTTGGAACTCTGAAAGACCCGGATCACGGAATCTATCCGATGGTTACATCCTCTTCCACACTGGCTGCTTATGGTGCCATCGGTGCAGGCCTGCCTCCATATGAGATCAAGAAGGTCGTAACCGTATGCAAAGCTTACTCCAGTGCAGTTGGAGCAGGTGCATTCGTTTCTGAGATCTTCGGCGAGGAAGCAGATGAGCTGAGAAAACGTGGCGGTGACGGTGGTGAGTTCGGTGCTACTACAGGCCGTCCGAGACGTATGGGATGGTTCGACTGTGTTGCATCCAAATACGGATGCCGTCTCCAGGGAACTACAGACGTTGCTTTTACAGTACTGGATGTTCTGGGATATCTGGATGAGATCCCGGTTTGCACAGGCTATGAGATCGACGGAGAGGTAACAACAGAATTCCCGACAACTGTGCAGCTTGAGAAAGCAAAACCGGTTATTGAGAAGCTTCCGGGATGGAAATGCGATATCCGTGGAATCAAAAAATATGAGGATCTTCCGGAAAACTGCAGAAAATATGTAGAGTTCGTAGAAAAACATATTGGATTCCCGATCACAATGATCTCTAACGGACCAGGAAGAAGCGACATCATTTACAGATAATTATTTTTACAGTATCAGGATTATGCCAACAGGAAGCGCCGGGGAAGAATTTCTCCGGCGCCCTTTTGGTTCAAAGGGATATTCAGTTAAAATAACAGATAGAATAGCTGATGTATCATGTGAAAGGAAGTTCAATGAAAAATTTTAAAAGAATCGCGGCTCTTGCAGGTGTTATTATACTACTTCTTGTATTTTGCCTTCCCATGGTATTTGCTTGGGGAAGCAGTGAAGACGCCCAGACTTTGTTCAGGGGATCTTTTGCAGCAGCAGTTTTGGTACCGATCGTGGCATATGTTTTCTGGATGTCGTACCGGATCTGGGGAAATAAAAAGCCGAGGGAGGATAAAAACCGTATGATCGAGAATATTATTTTTGATGTGGGAAATGTGCTGATGGGCTATGACTGGGAAGAGTATCTTCGAAGCTATGACTTCCCGGAAGAAAAGTATCAGAAAATCGCAGATGCAGTATTTCGAAATCCGATCTGGGAGGAACAGGATCGTGGACAGCATGAGGAATCCTGGTATGTAGATAAATTTGTGGAAAGTGCACCGGAATATGAAGAAGATATCCGTGAGGTGGTACGACGTGATCCGGAATGTATGCATCTGTATGATTATGCGGAAACCTGGGTGAAATATCTCAAAAATCAGGGATATCATCTCTATGTCCTTTCCAACTACGGAACTTATATGCTGGATCGTACAAAGCAGGATATGTCTTTTCTGAAATATATGGACGGAGCGGTATTTTCCTGTGATGTGCAGCAGATTAAGCCGGAAGTGGATATTTACAAAACACTTCTGAAGCGTTACAGCCTGAAACCGGAGAAATCGGTATTTCTGGATGATCGTGCCGTGAATTGCGAGGGAGCCGGAAGAGCCGGTATCCATACCATCCGGTTTGAGAATCTGAAGCAGGCGGCGAAGGAGCTTGAGAAGCTTGGTGTGAAATGACCTTCAGTGTGAAAAGAGAAACGCAGAGGACCTGCACCATCGCGAAGCCCTCTGCATTCTAAAGGGGAGGATATGATAAGTATATCCCGGAACGGCATCTGTTATACAGAAAATATATAAGATTTATTCCCTGTTCTTCTTCCGATATTCACCAGGAGTCATTCCATATGCTTTTTTAAAAGTACGCATAAAATGTTCCGGACTTTCATATCCTACAAGTTCGCAGATCGCAAGATTGCTGAGAGATGTTTCACGCAGGGCGCGGCATGCCTGGTCCAGCTTGATATCCCGGATGATCTGCAAAAACGTGCGCCCGGTACTCTCTCTGATCAGAGTACTGAAGTGAGAAATACTGTAGCCAAAATGCCTCGCAGCGTCACGTAAAGTGACGCTTTGATAGTTGCAGTTCAGGTAGTTTAGGATTTCCGTCACAGACTTCCCGGTGCTGTTCTTTGTAAGGATGGATTCAATATCATTTTCGTGAAAACGCAGCAGCATGGCCCAGAACATGACCAGCATGGAGTTGAGAAAGGTGCAGCTGTATTTGGCGTGGCCGAGATATTCGATATAGAGATTTTCCAGCATGTCATGGATCTGTGCATCATTTCCACTGTGAAAGATCAGATAATTTCCCACGGTCTTGCGGTACAGCACATGGGCAAAAAACTGCGTCAGGGCACTGTCTGCCGTCAGTGACTGGAAGAATGTGGACTGAAAGGTGGAGCTACGTACCAGAATATTAAAAGCAACACTGTCATCAAAGATCCCCACACTGTGAGTGGTATGCGGTGGGATGATACAGATATCTCCGGTATGCAAAGTGTGTTCAATCCCCTGTATCGTAGTGTGGGCAGTTCCGTCATACAGACAGAGGATCTCAAAAAATTCATGTTCATGGGGAAAAACAGGGGTATAGCGGTAATGCTTGGAAAGCACGATATTGCCATTTATATCATGAAAAAGATCGGTTTCTTTCATATAGGGATACCAGGCTTCGGTCTGAAGCTCCGGTACATAAAGCCGGTGTTCATAAATCTTTTTACGGTCCAGTGTCAGGCAATATTCATGAAAAGTCTCCGGATGTTCCTTCTCCTGCAGATAAAGTGTCTTATAAAAAGTTTCATCGTCGTTGTAGGAATAAATATATTTCTGAAATTCTTCTCTGGTAAACTTCATGACTGTCCTCTTTCCATGTAACTTTTTCATAACAGGTGAGTAAAGTATATCATAATCACCCAAAAAAACATCAGTGTTTTATAAAAAAAATCACAATTGGAAGAAAAAGTGAAAAAGTGTATAGTGATGCAGAAAGAATCATCGAAGAACTGGATGAAAGGAGAATATCCATATAATGGCAGAGGTAAGTATTGATCTTAATATGGTCCGTGTGACCAATGAGGATTTTGTAAAAAAAGCAGAAGCATGTACACCGGAGTTACTGAAAACGGTAGTTCGTCCGGTTTCTATTGTAGACATCGTAAAAACAGAGGAGGTCTATCCGGAGGTTCACAAAAAGGATGAGATCAAAAATCTTTCAGGCTATCATCTTGCAAAGGGAGACAAGATCTGTCTGGATTTTGGAGATCATCAGGTAGGATACGTGACCCTGAAGCTGAACTCTGTAGGAAGTCCTCAGGACGCACCGGCATTTTTTAGATTGAAGTTCGGAGAGATCGCCAAGGAGATGACCGAGGATTCTGCAGACTATGACGGATGGATCAGCAGAAGCTGGATACAGGAAGAATTTATCCATATCGATGTTCTTCCGGCAGAGCTGAAGCTTCCGAGAAGATATGCCTTCCGTTATATGGAAATCGAAGCTATAGACACTTCCATGAAATGGCAGATGGTAGTGGAAGATGTATTCTGTACCAGTGTTTCTTCTGTCAGAATGGAAGATGTGAAGCCGGTGAAAAGTGAGGATGAAGTGATCCGCAGACTGGATCGTGTCAGTCTTCGTACCCTGCAAAACTGCATGCAGACCGTATTTGAGGACGGCCCCAAGAGAGACCGCCGTCTGTGGCTTGGAGATTTAAGACTTCAGGCGCTTGCAAATTATGAGACATTCCACAACATGGAGCTGGTAAAAAGATGCCTGTATCTGTTTGCAGGCCAGACAAAGGACAATGGACAGGTAAGTGCCTGCCTTTTCACAGAACCGAAATTTATTGTGGATGATACCTTCCTTCTGGATTACTCCATGTTCTTCGGAGCAACCCTCTGTGACTACTACGAAGCATCCGGTGACAAGGAGGCCTTAAAGGATTTAAGTGCCTGTGCATACCGTCAGATGGAGATCGCAAAAGAGCAGTTCGATGAAAACGGACTTATGAAAAACGGAGATGGTTTCTGGGGCTTTATCGACTGGACAGAGGGTCTGAACAAGCAGAGCGCAATGCAGGGTGTTTATATCTACTGTGCGAAGAAAGTACAGAAGATCGCAGAACTCCTCGGAGATATGGAAAAAGCAGAAGAACTGAAAAAAGAGGCTGAGGCAAAAACAGCATCTGCAAAAAAATATCTTTTTGATGAAGAGAGCGGGCTGTTCGTCAGTGGCGACGAAAAACAGATCAACTATGCAAGTCAGGTATGGATGGTCCTGGCGGAAGCAGTCAGCGGCGAAGAAGGAGCGGAAATACTGGATCGTCTGGTGGAACTGAAACCGGAAAAAGGAATGGTTTCTCCGTATATGAACCATCATTTTGTGGAAGCACTTCTGATGTGTGGTAAAAAAGACCAGGCAATGAAATATATGAAATATTACTGGGGCGGAATGATAAGCCACGGTGCGGATACATTCTGGGAGCTTTATAATCCTGAAAATCCTGCAGAATCTCCATATGGAAGCAGCATTGTCAACAGCTACTGCCACGCATGGAGCTGCACTCCGACTTATCTTCTCAGAAAATATTTTAACTGAAGCAGGTAAGTCCCCTGCGGGGGGGGCGCGAATTTATGCGATCAGCATAAATTCTGTGCATCGCGAAGCGTGTTATTGAGAACGGAGTGAACAGTAACTCAGTGTGATAAAATAACTCGGATATGAAACAGATATATTTGATTTCTTCGCCAAAAGATGATATAATAAGTAGAAATTGCGAAGCGGAATATAAATCTCCGTCTTATTTATCTAAAATTTTGGAAAAGAGGATCAGACAATGAGCGATATGACAATTCTTGAGCAGTGGCGTTCCATTGCTTATAATCAGAATGCAGATAAGAATAAGCTTCAGCGCTTCTGGGCAAATTATTTTAACATTGAAAAGAATATTTATGAGCAGCTTCTTGAGAACCCGGATGAGGTTGTTTCCGGAACTGTAAAAGAGCTTGCTGAGAAATACGGTCAGGATGTTATGACTATGGTTGGTTTCCTTGACGGAATCAATGACAGTCTGAAGGTTCCGAACCCGATCGAGACCATGGATGAGAATACCAAGGTAAACCTTGCATTTGATAAAGAGGCACTCTATAAGAACATGGTAGATGCCAAGGCTGACTGGCTTTACAACCTTCCTCAGTGGGACAAGATCTTCACAGAAGAGAAAAAGAAAACTCTCTACATGGAGCAGAAGAAATCCGGCACAGTTGTGAAACCGCACAAGGTCGGAAGAAACGATCCGTGCCCATGCGGAAGCGGCAAGAAATACAAACACTGCTGCGGAAGATAATGAGCGTAAAGAAGAATCTGGATTACATTATCGTGTTAGGTGCCCATGTGGACGGAACACGGATGACACTTGCCCTTCTGGAACGAGCCAGAAGGGCTCTTCTTTATCTTGAAGAAAATCCGGGGACGAAAGCAGTGCTCTCCGGAGGAAAAGGTGATGGAGAAAATATTTCCGAGGCAGAGGCTATGTATCGCTATCTTACCGGTCACGGAATAGACGGGGACAGACTGATACGGGAAGAGGAATCCACCAGTACGAAAGAGAATTTGGAATTCAGCTGCAGAAAGATTGGAAACACAGACTGTTCCGTAGGCGTGGTGACGAACAATTTTCATGTATGGAGGGGCGCGGCCATTGCGAGAAAATGTGGCTTTCGGGAAGTGATAATGGTACCTTCCCGGTATCGAAGCTGGCGTCTTTTTATCTACATTCCCCGTGAGATTCTGGCCATTATCAAAGATAAACTCATGGGAAATCTGTAGATCTGTGCGAGAAGAGAAATCTCAAAAATTTTGTCAACATGCGTTGACAAATAAAAATACTGCGCTTATAATGAACCACAGAAAAAGAAATAAAAAACACGCTGACGAGACGAGTAAGCTGTGAAACGTTACAGAGAGAGATGTGAAGTGCTGGAAACATCTTATCGGGAAACAGCCGAAGACTACCTCTGAGTGGCCCCAATCCGGTCCGGTGATTCCGTTATCATCATAATTGAGAGGCTTTGTATCCTGGCATGACCGGGCAGCAGAGCAAGCAGGGTGGAACCGCGAGAATGAATGAACTCGTCCCTTACAGTATGTGATGTACTGTGAGGGATTTTTTTATTGCAGAATCTCTTGCAAAAGCAGACACATGCTGTGTATCATAGAAACTTCATTTAAAATGAAAGGAGAAAAAAACAATGATCATTACATTAAAAGACGGCTCAAAAAAAGAATACGCAGAAGCAAAATCTGTGATCGATATCGCCTATGACATCAGCGAAGGTCTCGCACGTGCAGCATGTGCAGGAGAGGTAAACGGAGAGGTTGTAGATCTTCGTACCGTTCTTGACAGTGACTGTGAACTGAACATCCTCACAGCGAAAGACGAGAAGGGCCTTGCAGTTCTCCGCCATACAGCATCTCACGTAATGGCACAGGCTGTACAGAACTTATACCCGGAGGCAAAGGTTGCCATCGGACCATCCATTGATACAGGCTTCTACTATGATTTCGACCACGAGCCATTTTCCCGGGAGGATCTTGACGCCATCGAAAAAGAAATGAAAAAGATCATCAAAAAAGGCGCTAAGATCGAGCGTTTCACAAAATCCCGTGAAGATGCTATTGCATACTTTAAGGAGAAAAACGAGCCATATAAGGTTGAGCTTATCGAGGATCTTCCGGAGGGCGAAGAGATTTCCTTCTATTCCCAGGGAGACTGGACAGATCTTTGCGCAGGACCTCATCTGATGAGCGTAAAAGGTGTGAAAGCATTTAAGCTTCTTTCTTCTTCCAGCGCATACTGGAGAGGCAGCGAGAAGAATGCAATGCTCACACGTATCTACGGAACTGCCTATGCTACAAAGGATGAGCTGAAAGAGCATCTGGAGCAGATGGAAGAGGCAAAGAGACGTGACCATAACAAGCTTGGTCGTGAGATGAAGATCTTCACAACTGTAGATGTGATCGGACAGGGACTTCCGCTTATCATGCCAAACGGTGTGATCATGATGCAGGAGCTTCAGCGCTGGATCGAGGATGAGGAGACAAAGCGTGGATATGTAAGAACAAAAACTCCTCTTATGGCAAAGAGTGATCTTTACAAGATCTCCGGACACTGGGATCATTACAAGGACGGTATGTTCGTACTTGGTGATGAGGAGAAGGATAAAGAGGTTTACGCACTTCGTCCGATGACATGCCCGTTCCAGTACTATGTATACAAAGCAGAGCAGCACAGCTATCGTGATCTGCCAATCCGTCTTGGAGAGACCTCCACATTGTTCCGTAACGAGGATTCCGGTGAGATGCACGGCCTGACACGAGTTCGTCAGTTTACGATCTCTGAGGGACATCTGATCGTAAGACCGGATCAGATGGTAAAAGAGTTCAAGGATTGTATCGCACTTGCCCAGTACTGTCTCCAGGTACTTGGTGTTGAGGAGGATGTAACCTATCATCTTTCCAAATGGGATCCGAAAAATAAAGAGAAATACATCGGTGAGCCGGAAGTATGGGAGGAGACAGAAGGTCATATCCGCCAGATGCTGAACGAGCTGAATATTCCGTTTACAGAAGATGTAGGAGAAGCTGCTTTCTACGGACCGAAGGTTGATATCAACGCAAAGAACGTATACGGAAAAGAAGACACCATGATCACAATCCAGTGGGATGCACTTCTTGCAGAGCAGTTTGATATGTACTATATCGATGAGAATGGCGACAAACAGCGTCCGTACATCATCCACCGTACATCCATGGGATGCTATGAGAGAACACTGGCATGGCTCATTGAGAAATACGCAGGAATGTTCCCGACATGGCTGTGTCCGGAGCAGGTTCGTGTGATCCCAATCTCCGAGAAATTCAATGATTATGCGCAGAAGGTTGAGGCCGAGATGAAAGAAGCCGGAATCCGCTGCTCCGTTGACGGACGTTCCGAGAAAATGGGTTACAAGATCCGTGAGGCACGTCTTGAAAGAGTACCGTACATGCTCATTGTCGGTGCAAAAGAGGAAGAGGAAGGCAAGGTTTCCGTAAGAAGCCGTTATCTTGGAGATGAAGGCATGAAAGATCTCGGAGAGTTCATTACCTTTATCAAAGAGGAGATCAAGAATAAGACTATCCGTAAGATCGAGGTTCAGGAAGAAAAGAAATAAATCATAAACGAAAAAGATCCCGTCGGCAGATTGTTAAAACTGTCGGCGGGATTTTTGACGCAGCAAATTATTTTGTAATGTTGCGACATAAAACACAGTTGAAGAATGCGCCTGCTGTAAAAAGAACCCAGAGACCTACGGTAATGCTCCAATTGGTGTGCTCTGCCAAGATTCCGATTCCCAGAGTAGAAATGGCAGTTCCCATATACGCAACTGCATTCAGAAAACCGGAAATGGTAGCCACACGACCCTGCTTTTCATATCGCAACGGATAGATGCTGACATATAGGGTGTTAACTGCCATCATGGAAGTGGTAGTAAGGGCAAAAAGAACAGTGGTGAGAAAAATGGAAATATGTCCAAGCATCCACAGTAAAGTGAGGGAAAGAGTAGAAATTCCGAAAAAAACAGCAGCAGCAAGCGTTTCGTTTTTCTGACATTTAATATATACATATCTTGCAAGATAAGCGCCGGCAAGATTGAAAATAGGAAGTAATGTGGTAATTAGTACAGAAAAAGAAGGGGAAGTAAGAAAATTCTCGGAAATGTATGTGGGAACCCAGGTGGTAACTCCGTCTTTTAACATTCCATGGATCATGATAGGGAATAAAAGCAGGAAGATTCCACTGGTTCGGATCAATCCCAAGAATGGTGACTTTTCTGATACAGAAAAGTCGGAAATATTTTTGCCGACGATGTCTGTTTGTCTGCATACAGCGGAAAAACCCACTTTCCAGACCAGCGCAACGATAAAAAGAAGTATGGAAGCAACGGTAAATACAGATTTCCATCCGGACAGATGAAGGATGATAGCAGAAAGGAGATAGGAAGCCAGAGTTCCGGATGCTTGTGAAGAAACAATATCAATAGAGTATTTAAGCTTTCTGCGACTATCCAGCATTTCCGAGAAGATACGGATGATGGGAGGCCAGATCATAGCCTGAGCGTAACCGTTGATTCCCCAGACTGCGGCCATGAAAGGATAAAGAGAAATCAGAGGCATGAGAAAATTCATAACCGCAGCTAGAAAAAGACCGGTAAAGATCATTTTCTGAGGCGGCAGCCAATCTCCGAGAATGCCGTTGAGGAGCTGACCAAAGCCGTAGGAGAAAAAATAAAGCATACTGATAAAACCGGCATGACTTTGGGTAAGAATTCCGGTTTGAATCATATCGGACATTGCAGAGGAATAATTCAGTCTTCCGATATATGCTGTAAAATAGGCAATCCAGCACAGCAGGAAAAGAAAAAATGCTGTGCTGGAATTTTTTATTTTGCCAAGTTTGTTCATGAGATACCTCCGGAAAAATAAAGGAGTATTTAATGAAGGTGAAGAATATCTTCTTTTAAAATCTGGAGATGAAGGAGTTCGCCGGTCTTTCGCTGTCTGTTGGTTTCGAACAGGGCATCTGCGCGAAGCTCAATGCCGTTGCAGTCAATTGTATAGGAAATAGTGGTTCCGCGAAGCATTACGCCGGTGATTTTTCCTTGGAATCGAACTGCATCATCCAGAATTTCGGAAGTAATCAGAATAGCTTCCGGGCGGATGGCAACAAAATCACAATCTGAGGAACATCCGCATAGTTTCTGAAGATCAGTGCGGCTTAAAATGTTGTAATGCCCAATAAAGTTTGCGGCAAATTTTGTCTGAGGATGTGTATAAATATCTGCAGGAGAACCGGATTGTTCAATTTTTCCAACGTTAAAAAGATGGATAGTATCAGACATAACCATGGCTTCTTCCTGATCATGTGTAACAAAAATAGTAGTCATTTTCAGATTTTGCTGGATTTTTCGGATTTCTACCTGCAGATTTCTTCGAAGAAGCGCGTCAATGGCACTTAACGGTTCATCAAGTAGAAGAACTTTTGGTTCCATTATGATGGCACGTGCCAGTGCAACACGTTGCTGCTGCCCTCCGGAGAGCTGACGTGGATACTGATCCAGTTTATCGGATAGACCTACAGTACAAAGAACATCTTTTACTTTCTCGGCGATGAAACGTTTATCTTTTTTTTGCATTTGAAGACCAAAGGCAACATTCTGGCGTACGGTCATATTTGGAAAAAGGCTGTACTGCTGAAAGACCATACCGATTTTTCTCTGCTTTGGGGTGAAATCCGTAATGTTGGTTCCGTCAAGATAAATTTCTCCGTCTGTAACTGTTTCCAGTCCGGAAAAGCAGCGAAGAAGGGTGCTTTTTCCACAGCCGGAGGGTCCGAGAAGGGTAACAAATTCTCCCTCATCAATAGAAAAATCAATGCCCTTGAGGACTTCGTTATTTCCAAAACTTTTATGAATATTTCTGAATTCAATATATGCCATTTTATACCACCCTTATCTCTTTCTGTTTTGAAATTTAAAAACCAGCTGTGAAATGATCAGAGTAACTGTAAACATGATGATTACGATTACGCATTGATACTGAAGCACGATCAGTCGGCTGTTGTACAGTAACATCTGAACGGTTTCGTATTTGTTTCCTGCGATGATCTTAATGACGGCGAAATCACCGAAAACAGTAGAAAGTGCCAGAAGTGAGGAAACCAGAATACCGGCCAGCATATTTGGAAGAATAATACGGATAAAAGCATACAGCTTTCCGGCACCGAGAATCTCGGCTGCTTCCAGAAGGCGGGTAACATTGATTCCGTGAAGGTTGTTACGGATTCCCTGATAAACAAAAGGCAGAATAGAAATGCTGTAGATACATACAAGCATGACCATACGATTGGAAAAGAAGGTAACGCCACCGGCGTAAAGCGCCAGAACCGGAATCGCGATGGTTACACCTTTCAGGGAGTTGGGAATCATGCAGATCGTCTGGATGTACTTCTCAAGTTTTGGATAATAAACAACGGAGGTATACAGTGCCAGAATCACAACAATGTTGCAGATCAGGATTGGTGGAATACTGATCAGAATTCCGCGCAGGATAGCCGGCCACAGAGTGGGTTCTGTAAATGCCTGTATCCAGTATTTGAATGTCCAGCCTGCGGGAAACAGCTTTGTCCATCCTATGGTAAAGGAATAGATAAGCGTTGCTGCAAACGGAATCAGAAGGAAAATGCTGGCAAGGGTAATGATAACATAGGGCATTTTTTTCTTACGTTTCATACCTGTTCCCCTCCTTTACAAGCGAGTTTTTTCAGAAGATTACAGATACAGATAACAGCTAGCATGATCAGGATCATCCATATGGCAAGTGCAGATCCCATTTCTTTCTGCGGTGTCATTTCGCCGGTAAACATGGTTGTGATCTTTACCGGAAGAAGCGGGATGCTGGTAGTTACCAGAAGAAGAACAGTGGCGTAAGCTGTGATCGCATTTGCAAAAAGCAGGGCAAACGTATCGAGAAGACTTGGAAGCATTACAGGAATACCAATCCTTGTCCAAAAATGAAAAGGAGAGGCTTCCAAGATTTCGGCGGCTTCTTTCCAGGAAGAATCCACTGCTTGAAAAGCGGGAACCAGCATCAGACTGCCCAGGGGCAGCTGAAAGTAAATAAACATCAGCAAAAGCCCCTGAATAGAATACAGACGGAAAACCGTGGACAGCTGTATACCGATCGCACGCAGTGCAAGTACAAAAATTCCGGTATTTCCGAGAATAACGACAAATGAAAAATAAAGTGGTAATCCGGCAAAATTTGATACCATATTCAGCATGGATAACATCCGGCTCTGGCCATTTTTGCCTAGTTCATTAACTGCCCAGGCAATGAGAAAAGAGAGAACCAGACCGATAATCGTAGAAGTAAAGGACAAATACAGACTGTTGCTGGTTGCTACCTGATAAATGGAATCCGTAAAGATGTTTTTGTAATTATTTAATGTAAAAGCGCCCGTTTCCGGTGATAAAAAACTTTTCTGGATCATGCTTATAATTGGCAGAAAGATAAACAGTATGGCCAGCAAAAGCAGCGGAAGAAGCGGTATCAGCTTTTGAAGGTTACGAACTTTTTTCATTTGGCAGTCCTCCATATTACTGAACCAGAGGAAGAACTTCTCTTTCCCACAATTCAGCGATTTTTGCACAGGCATTGTTTAATGCATCCACATCAGAAATGTTTGTGCAGTTTTTATAAAGATCATCATCAAGAAGTTTGGATTTAACATCATTAGGAAGAGTTACATCCTGTTTAGTTGGGCGGGCATAGCCTTCTGCACGGTTGATGGCACCTTCATCACTACAGAGATATTCGATGGCAAGACCGGCTGCGTTTGGATGAGGAGCATATTTGTTGATGATCTGGGCGTAACCGTTTGTTACAGAGCCATCGGATGGAATCGTAATATCAAGCTCCATGGATGGATTTTCCGCAATGATATTATCTCTCCATGCAAGAACCGAGTAATCATAGTTTCCTACGCAGCATACCATTTCACCACTTGCCAGACGGGCAGAAGTTGTATCACCGGTGTCGAGACGTCCGGCTTTTGCAAGCCCTTTGAAATAATCAATGCCGGGCTGTACATTGTCCATGGATCCGCCATTTGCGATGGCGCAGGATAAAACTGCAACCTGTGATGCCGCGCCACCAAGAACATTTCCGACAGATACGAGATAATCTCCGCTCTTTACTTCTTCCCAGGATGTCGGGCATTTGCCATCGGTGAATTCTGTGTTTGCGATAAATGCAAGGGATCCTGTGTAAGTCATGATCCAGCGTCCGTCCGGGTCTTTTGCCCAGTCAGGGAAGGAATCCCATGTGGAAGCTTTGTAAGTACCGATGACATCCTGTTTGATGGCTTCCGGGGTCATGGAAAGACCGATGTCACCGATATCTTTGGTAGGGTCGTCCTTTTCAGCTGCAAACTGTGAAAGCTCTTCTGCAGAAGTCATATCCACATCTCCGTGAGAGATGCCATAAGTATCGGTGATCGCTTCCCAGGAACCTTTCCAGTTTGCCCAGTCATCAGGCATTCCGACAGACTGAAGATTTCCTTCTTTCTGCGCATTTTTGATCAGATCGTCAAGACTCATTTCCTCGCCGTTTAAAACAACTTTTGCGTTGTCAGCGGCGCTGACGGGAACGGCACAGATCAGCATGGACGCGGAAATAGCTGCGGTTAATGCGGTACTCAGTAAAGATAAAGTTCGTTTTTTCATGGGTAAACCTCCTTTGTTATGGTATGTGGTTATTTAAATGGTCTCGGCCATTCTGATCGGAATTTCAGTCATCATGTCCGGAGAGGACGGGATGTTCAGAAGCCGGCATAGAAGAGGTGCAATGGAAAGCTGGGAAATATAATTACTTTCAAAACGTCCGGAAACTACCTGATCACTGAAAATGTAAAGAGGTACATCCCGTTGAGGTGAATCTGTTCCACCGTGGATTCCAAATTCATTGATTCCGTGATCGGCAGTAATGACAATGTTATATCCTGAATCCAGCCAAAGAGGAAGCAGATTGGCAATCATATGTCCGGCAATAGCGACGGCTTCTTCGTATTCTCTGGAGCCTGCTCCATGTTTGTGCCCCTGATCATCAATGGCCATGGAATGGATCAGCAGAAAATCAGGATTCTGGTTCTGACGAAGAAATTCTCCGTCTGCAAAAAGGTGGGAATCCGGATAGCTGTCATCCCAGTAGTAAATTCCGGAATCGATGGTCTCAGAAGACTGAAGCTGTATTCTGTCATGCTCTATGCAGAATGGAATATGGTTATAGAGCTCTCCGAACCAGTGGTATGCGGCGGCGGCGGTTTTTCCTCCATGCTTTTTGCAGAGAGAAAACACATTGTCGCAGTTCAGGGTTTTTAGAACATCGTTGGTAGTTATGCCATGAGAATATACAGGAGTTCCGGTAAGCAATGTTGCATATATTGGCCGGGAAAGAGAAGGAAGCTCTCCTTTTACTTTGTATTTGGCACCTTTCTGATAATCAATCAGGTGTTCCAGATATCCGAGATTTCGTGTGCCGGCTTCGTACTGGCAGGCATCCAGAAGGATAAACACTGTTTTATTCATAGAGACCTCCTTTAACAGTCCTCAATCGTGGAAAATGAAGTGGTAGTTTCTCTGGAATCGTTGATTTCCCGTATTTTCTGAGGGTCAATTTTAAACTGATGATCTTCATTTAGAAGCCCGTTTTGTTCCTGCTGGATATCTGCCAGCTGTGTGTAACAGAAACCGCACAGCAGATCAGAAGAATAAATGGACTGAATTACGTGTCTGTAGGCAGTGAGAAAATCTTCTTCGCTGTCTGTGTCAGAATATCCCCAGCTGTCAGGGTTACATCTGGTACCAAGAGAAATCCCGCCTGCTTCCGTGAGCATGACCGGTTGATTTTCATACACAAATCCTTCTGCAAAAAGTGGTTTTTCCACCAGCTTTTCCAGACCGGAAAGAGATTTCAGGCCTGTAGAAAAAGCAAGCAGGGAATCAGAATCATTGGAGGAACCGTGTTTGTAGGAGTGAAAAGCACAGATATCATTTTCGGTCATTTCCCATCCGTCATTGGCGATTACAAGCCGGGTCGGATCAAGGCTGTGGGCCAGGTGATACAGGGAACGGGTAAAATGTTGTTGCTGAGGGTTGCTGTAAAGAGCGGGAACTCCCCAGCTTTCGTTCAGCATATTCCATAAGATAATACAGGGATGATTGTAATCCCTGTGAATGGTGCGAGCCCATTCCTGTGAAAAAATGGCGGCGGACTGTGTCGAAAAACTCCAGAAGCTGGCGGTGCTTTCCCATACAAGAAAACCAAGTTTGTCAGCCCAGTAAAGAAAAACGGGATCTTCTGTTTTTTCATGTTTACGGCAGCCGTTAAAGCCCATTTCTTTGGCTTTTTTAATATCCTGGATATAGTTTTCCTGGGAAGGTGCGGTGATCAGACCGTTTTTCCAGTAGCCCTGATCCAGCAGTAATTTCTGATAATAAGGCTGATTGTTGAGATATACTTTACTGTTCCGGACCTGGATCTTACGCATTCCGAAATAAGAAACAATGTGATCCAGAAGTGTGTTTCCGGATTTTAGAAAAATGTCTGCGGTAAACAGGTTCGGATGTTCCGGGGACCAGTACCATCCGGTAAAATGGAAAGAACCACGTAAAGCTTTGCTTTTGAAAATATCAACGATGATCTTTCCACGCTTTTCTGAAACAGTAAGGCAACCATGTGAAACAGGATGTTCACGAAAGGTAATATTCCATTCTAAATCGCAGGGGAAAGAAGCGGCGTCAGAAACAGAATATGCAATTTCAACAATGCCCTTATCAATGTCCGGAGTGAAATGTATCCATTCCAGATGGGAGTCATTTACCGGTTCAAGCCATACCGACTGCCATATGCCACTGGACTGTGTATACCAGATAAATTCGCTGGAAGATTTCCAAAACTGTTTTCCCCTTGGAATGGTTTCGTCATGAAGGTAATCTGTTACAGCTACCTGGAGTACCGTATCCTTGTCGGAAAGAAAATCTGTGATGTCGAAAGAGAAGGAAGACTGTCCGCCTTCATGGAAACCGATACAGTGATTGTTGATAAATACGTTGCATTTGTAATCGACTGCACCGAAATGAAGGATGATCCTCTGGCCGGCCCAGTCTGCCGGAATGCGAAAAGTACGCTGGTATACGATTTTGTCAGAGATAAGTTCTTTTTCAAATCCACTGAGTTTGCTCTGAGGTGGAAATGGAACCTGAATCTGAACGGGAGTATCTGATGTTCCGTCCAGGAATTCCCAGGAACCGTTTAAAGTCATCCATTTATCCCGGACAAAGTCGGGACGCGGATATTCATTTCTCATAGGCAGATCCTTTCTTCTGGTAAAATAATGCTGAAATATCCGTAATGGGTGTTGTCAGGTTACGTTGGCTGCCATATAATAGGGTTGATAGAATTTATTACATAATTACTGAAAAAGGATGAAAAACAAAATAATAAATATGCTTTCCTCTTTTTTATATTTATAATTGTAGCTATAAAATCCGGAAAAATCAATGATTTTAATGCAAAATGACAAAAATCTCTAATTATAACAAGAATATATAATGCAATTTGTATATATTTTTGTAAAAATGAATATTGTTTCAAAATAATTGTAACAAAAGAAAAGATAAGCAGATATTCATTACATGAATCCTGAAATTGAAAAAAGGGCAGAATATTTACTAAGGAGGGAAAAAATGTCAGAAGAAAAAATAAATCAGAGAATCACAACAGAAAAAGAACTGGAGTTAAATCTGTCAACAGAAAGTCATAAACCTTGGATTACGGCTATCGGTAAGGCACTATCATCACCGGTTCGGATTGATATCCTTAATCTGATTAAAGTACATCCGTTGTCATTACAGGAAATTTCCAGACGACTGGGAATTCCCCTGTCTTCTACAGCTATGCACATTAGCTGCTTAGAAAAAGCGCATCTGGTTTCTACGGAAAGTCAGCCGGGAATTCATGGTTCCATGAGAATATGTATGTGTGATTTTATTTCGTTTCATCTGGAAGCTTATGATACGGATATCAATGCGACAGAAAATACGCTGGTGTATGAAATGCCCATTGGAAATTATGCGGATTTTCAAGTGGAACCGTCCTGCGGTCTGGCGGGAATGGATGGTGTGATCGATACCTTTGATGATCCCAGATCCTTTTATTCTCCGGACAGACATAAAGCACAGTTGATCTGGTTCTGTCAGGGGTATATAGAATATCGGTTTCCAAACAAGATCAATCCGCTGTGGAATATCCGGGAACTGAGTTTTTTCATGGAAATATGTTCGGAAGCACCGGGATATAATGCACAGTGGCCCTCCGATATCACAATTTCTGTCAATGAAAAGACAGTGGGAATTTATACATGCCCGGGAGATATGGGGGCAAGAAGGGGAAGGCTAACTCCGAATGTGTGGCCGATGGGGCTGACACAGTATGGGTTTATGACGAGCGTTTCTCTAAGGGAAGATGGATGTTATATAAACGAAATTAAAGTAAATAATGAAAATATACTGGAAATGATCCGCCTTTCGGGAAAACCGTATATTTCGCTGAAACTTGCAGTGCGCCCGGATGCTGGAAACAAAGGCGGCTTGAATCTTTTTGGAGAAAAATACGGGGATTTCCCTCAGGGAATCAATATGAGAATCGTATATTAATTTATTTAAAATATTTCTCCCGGACGAGCTCAACCGGCATGTCCAGTCCGGTCCAGATGTGGAAAGCCTTTACACCCTGGTGGAGCAGCATGTACATTCCGTTAAAGGTTGGACATCCGGCTTCCCGGGCTTCCCGAAGGAGTCTGGTTTCTCTTGGTTCATACACAACATCGGCTACGGTAAGTTCCGGATGGAACAGAGTCTTATCCGGGATCACGGTGCCTGTCACATCCGGAACCATTCCCACAGAAGTTGCATTGATGAGGAGATTGCTTTCCTCCAGTGCATCCTTCAGCGCAGTGTGATCATCCATCTCATGAAGTATCATCTCACATTCTGTCATATGAGACATTTTTTCTGCCATGGCAGCGGCGCGCTCCCAGTAACGGCTGGTAGGACGTGCAAAAACATGGATCTTTTTTGCCCCCTCCAGGGCGGACTGGCCGCAGATCGCCATTCCGGCACCACCGACGCCCATAACGGTGATGGTTCGTCCTTTTACATCACAGCCGGCATCTCTGGCAGACTGGGTAAATCCATAACCATCAGTATTAAACCCCTTTAATTTTCCATTGTCGTTGCGTACGGTATTTACCGCTCCGATCAGCTGGGCAGTGGGAGAAAGCTCGTCCAAAAGCTCCACGATCTTATTCTTGTTTGGCATGGTCAGGTTAAAGCCCTTGATCCCACAGGCTTTCAGTCCTTCCACAGCCTGGGGAAGGGTCTCCTCTGTTACATCAAAACAGAGATACACATAATCAAGTCCAAGATAACGGAATGCCTCATTGTGCATTAAAGGTGATACGCTGTGTGCGACGGGGCTTCCCAGAAGGCCGGTAAGCCCGGTATGTCCGGTAATATTGATCATTGTTCGATTCCCTCCTGTATCTCATAAAATAGAATTTCTTTACGAAATATAATAAAAAATATTTTAGCACTATAAAGTGCGAAAATCAACAAATACAAATATTGTACGGAAATTTATACATTTTTGTCGCTGATTCATAGAAAAAAACTATAAATGTCGAGACAGACAGAAATGACCCGATAAGTTTGAAGAATCGACATCCGGATTTGACAAAATATGCAAAGAGCCTGCCCTATAATAAATGCACTTACCAAAGTTGAGAATCGATGGCAGACGAAACAGCAGTGGGGGAAGCTTATGTATCAGAGGATATACATAGATATCGTTTTTATGACGAATTTCCTTATGGATTACATGCTTTTAAGACTTGTAGGAAAATTTCTGCATCTTGACGGGAAACGCAGAAGATGTGTGATATCCGCTGCCTTTGGATCTTTTGTATCCTGCCTGCTTGTATGTGCACCTTTTAAGATCATTTTTCCTGCCGCTGTACTGATCCATGGCGGCTGCGCTTTTTTTATGGCGTCGTTTGCTTTTCGACTGAAAAAAGGCGGCCTTCTTGCAAAAACCATTCTGGCTCTGTATTTCACAGCTTTTGTGGTTGGCGGGATCTATCAGGCACTGGAAACGGAAAGAACCATGACAGTGAAAATATTTCTGCTTTTTCTGTCAGGGATTTATGGCACACTTTATACCCTGGGATGTGTGACCGAGACCTTCCGGTTTGGAAGAAGAAATATTTTCCCGGTCACTTTGAAATATCAGGGGAAGCTGAAGCAGACATACGGCTTTTATGATACCGGAAATCTCCTTATGGATCCTGTGAAAAAACAGCCGGTATCGATCATCAAACAGGAACTTTTGGGAAGCCTGATATCGAAAGAGCAGGTGAAAAAACTGATGGATATAAAAGATAAACCAGAGGAACTGGAAAATACAGGATTTGTCAGCCTGCAGCCGCATTTTCTGAGCTGTCATACCGCAGATGGAAAAAAGGGACTGCTGCTGGCAGTGATCCTTGATGAACTTCTGATCCAGACTCCCGGAAGGGTGATACATGTAGGAAAACCGGTGCTTGCCATAACATCCGAGCCCTCAGCTTTGGGAGAAGAGTACGAGATACTTTTGAATTCCAGACTATTAAATTGAGAAGGGGGCTTTTGTTATGAACAGAGCAGCTGCAAGATCCTATCCGTTTCAGGTGATCCGGAAATTTATGTTCAATCGTCCGGGAGAGGTTTTTTATATTGGTGGAAATGATATCCTTCCGGCGCCGTTGTCAGCAGAACGGGAGGCTGAAGTGATCGAAATGCTGGGAACAGAAAAGGAAAAAGAAGGAAAGTCGGTTCTGATCGAGCACAATCTACGGCTGGTGGTTTATATTGCAAAGAAATTTGACAATACAGGGGTAGGTGTGGAGGATCTGATCTCCATCGGAACCATAGGGCTCATAAAGGCTATCAATACCTTTGATCCGGTAAAAAATATCAAGCTTGCTACCTATGCATCACGATGTATCGAAAATGAGATTCTGATGTATCTGAGGAGAAACAGTAAAACAAAGATGGAGGTTTCCATTGATGAGCCGCTGAATGTGGACTGGGATGGAAATGAGCTGCTGCTTTCGGATATCCTGGGAACGGATGACGATGTGATCTCCAGACGTCTGGAAGATGAGGTGGAGATCTCACTTCTTGGAAAAGCCATCAGCAAACTGACAAAGCGGGAACAGATGATCATCCGTCTGCGATTCGGGATCGGAAACCGGGAAGGAAGAGAGAAAACACAGAAGGAGGTAGCGGATCTTTTAGGAATTTCGCAATCCTACATTTCCCGCCTGGAAAAGCGGATCATGAAGCGGCTGCGGAAAGAAATCGTAAAGTATGAATAGAAGAAACCGGAAAAAACAGTTTACCGGACAGGGACAACGTGTTATATTGGAAAAAAGAGCGGAAACAGTCATTTTCCGGTAAACGAGGAGTTTGAAGAAATACGATGGACAGAGAAGAGCTTGACCGTTATCTGAGAAAGATAACACCAAGAGAAAAAGAAATTTTGGAAGGGATTTCCCTGGAGGAACTGCAAAGGCAGGATACCTGCCGTTTTGCAAAGGCCGGCCAGGGAACTTATCTTTTTGAGGGAAGCCTGTTTATGGCACCGGGAGAAAAAATCGTGGTAAGCAGGCAGGACCGCTATGTGAAAGTCCTGCCCCACCAGCATGATTATATAGAGCTTTGTTATCTCTGGTCAGGAAGCTGCAGTCAGACCATAGAAGGGAAGAAGATCGTTACCAGCGAGGGAGATGTCTGTATTTTTGATACCCAGGCAGTGCACGCGATCGAGGCGGGCGGTGAAAACGATATTCTGGTAAATATCCTTATGAGCCGGGAATTCTTTGACACTGCCTTTCTGAGCCGGATGCCGCGCCAGGGAATAGTTTCGGAGTTCCTTGCGGAATCGGTGACCAGAAGCAGGAAGAAAAAGCATTATCTGTATTTTAAAACTCATGGGAACAACCGGGTGGGTGAGATCATGGAGCAGATCATATCTGAGTATTATGCCCGGGATATCGGTATGGAAGAGGTGATGGAAAGCTATGTGATCATTCTGTTTACAGAGCTTCTCAGGACCTGGCGTGACGAGACAAAGAAACAGGCATCTGTTGCAAAGGAGGTACAGATCCTGGAGCTTCTTTCCTATATCGAAAAAAATTACGAAACATGCACACTTCCGGAAATGGGAAGGGCATTTGGAATGCATGGAAATTATCTCACAGCTCTTCTGAAAGAAAAAACAGGAAGAAGCTTTGTGGAACATGTTCAGGAACAGCGCCTGAAAAAAGCAAGGATGCTTCTGGAAACAACGGAACTGCCGCTTTCAGAGCTGATTCCACTGTGTGGTTACAACAATATGAATTTCTTTTACCGGAAATTCCGTGAGGCAGAGGGATGTACACCGGCGCAGTATCGGAAAGAATATCGAAACACCTTATAAATGGTTAATATTTTGATGAAAAAGCGTTATTGAAGGATGACGCTTTTTTTGTTACCATCTCTGTAAGAACTGATAATATCATGGAAGATCGGGGGTAGAACCTATGTTGAAAATCAATGAGATCCGTATGGATTATGAGAAAGAACAGATTGGAATCACACATATTCCGGAGTTCAGCTGGACATTAGAAAGTGATAAGAGAAATGTGCGCCAGGATACCTGGGAACTGGAAATTGCTGAGGATAAGGCTTTTGAGAAAAAAATCTATAAAAGCGGAAGAGTGAACAGTGATGCATCTGCGCAGATCATTCCTGAGGATGTGAAACTTGAATCCCAGAAGAAATATTTTGCTCGTGTAAAAGTAACTGCCAACGGAGAAGAAACAGAATGGGCAGAGACATCGTTTGTCACAGGAATTCTGGATAACAGTCAGTGGAAAGCGGTGTTTGTATCCGCAGAGGAAGAGGCAGATAAAGATAACTCCAAGGGTACCTATGTAAGAAATGAATTTACAGTGAAAAAACCTGTAAAAGAGGCCTATGTATCTGTAACTGCACTGGGACTGTATCATTTCTATCTCAATGGCAGAAAAGTTGGAAATGATGAACTGACACCAGGATGGACATCCTACCGTAAACATCTTTGCTTCCAGACTTACGAAGTAACGGATTACCTGAAAGAAGGCAAAAATGCGGCAGGTGCCGTGCTGGCAGCAGGCTGGTATAAAGGTAAAATGGGATTTGAAGGCCTTGAAAAGAACAGAAATCACTATGGAGAGAATACGGCACTTCTGGCGCAGATGGTGATCCGTTATGCGGATGGGACCGAAGATCTTTTTGTGACAGATGAGAGCTGGAGCGGTGCAGATGCACCGGTTGTGTTTGCGGAGATCTACGATGGTGAGATCTACGACGGAGCAAAAGAGATCAAAGGATGGGCAGAGGCCGGATGTACAGCCGGACAGTGGAAGCCGGTCCGTAAACTGGATTACGATTTTTCCGTTCTTACCGGACAGGGAAGCGGAAAGGTTTCCCTTATGGATGAAGTAAAACCAAAAAAAATTTTTGAGACACCACAGGGAGATATGGTGATTGATTTCGGCCAGAATATGAGTGCTCTTATTCAGGTTACCGCAGCAGGTAAAAAAGGTGATGTAATCCGTCTGGACTGCTTTGAGGTGCTGGATTCCAAAGGAAATGTATATCTGGATAACCTGAGAGGGGCAAAGGAATCTCTTCAGTATACATTCGGGGAAGACGGAACCATCACATACCGTCCGTCATTCACATTTATGGGATTCCGCTATGCGAAGATCGTTTCCTTTCCAGGTGAGCCATCCCTTGACAATTTCACAGCAAATGCCATCTATACCAAGATGGAGCGTACAGGATTCCTTGAGACATCGAATCCGGATCTGAATCAGCTTGCACATAATATTCTCTGGGGACTGAAGAGCAATTTTGTGGATGTTCCCACAGACTGCCCGCAGAGAGATGAGCGTCTTGGATGGACCGGTGATGCAGAGATCTTCTGCCGTACGGCATGTTTCCTTGAAAATACCTATTCCTTCTACCGAAAATGGCTCCGTGATGTGGAGGCAGACCAGACAGAGGAAGGCGGTGTTGCCCATGTTGTTCCGGATATCATTTCCGGAAACGAAGGGGATAACTGGCTCCTTGAGCAGGGAAGTCATTCTGCAGCAGCTTGGGCAGATGTGGCTGTGATCAATCCCTGGACCATGTATCTGACGTTTGGTGACAAAGAGATTCTGAAGATCCAGTACAACAGCATGAAGAACTGGATCAACTTTATGAGAGAATATTCTGTGGATTATATCTGGAACTACAAGCTGCAGTTCGGTGACTGGGTAGCTTTGGATGCTGAGGAAGGCAGCTATTTCGGTGCAACACCGAATGATCTGACCTGTACGGCATACTTTGCATATTCCACAGGTCTGTTTGTAAAAGCAGCAGAAGCCCTGGGATGCACTGAGGACGTGAAAGAGTACACAGATCTTTACAATAAAGTTGTAGATAAATTCCAGAGAACCTTCTTTGATGAAAACGGTGAGATGACAGCACAGACGCAGACCGCACATATCGTGGCACTGTACTTCGAACTGGTACCGGAAAAATATAAAGAGAAAACCGTTCAGGGGCTTTTGAGACTTCTGAAAAAAGAGAACGATCATCTTGTAACCGGATTTGTGGGAACTCCGTATTTCTGCCACGCATTAAGCCAGAACGGACATGTAAAAGAAGCTTACGACTTGCTTCTGAAAGATGATTTCCCATCATGGCTGTATCAGGTAAAAATGGGCGCAACTACAGTCTGGGAGCACTGGGATGGCCTGAAGCCGGACGGAACCATGTGGAGTGCAGATATGAACTCCTTCAACCACTATGCTTACGGTTCTATCGGAGAGTGGCTGGTTCGTGTGATGGCAGGTCTTGAGGTGGATGAGAAGGAACCGGGATACAAACATGCAGTAATCTATCCGAGAATGGGTGGAAACCTGGACTATGTAAAGGTTGAGTATCGTTCTGTATACGGACCGGTAAGAAGCTTCTGGGAAGAAAAACCGGGAGAGACGGTTCTGCATGTTTCCATACCTGCAAATACAACTGCAACTATCTGCCTGGACGGTGCAAAGGAAGTGAAAGCCGCAGATGGACTTAACTTCACAGCCGCAGACGGATTTATGCAGGCAGAGACCGGATCCGGAGATTATGAGATCCATTTTGTGAGATAAGAAAAAAGAGAGGTATTTTTTAGAAAAGGCGGCTGCCAGGCCTATCCGGAAGATAGGCTGTGGGCAGCTGTCTTTTTTGACCAGAGCAGGAGGCAGAGAGAAGATTTAAAATTCCGGGAAATACAGTAGAATTCGTCAGAGACCTTCGGTATAATAAATACAGAGTGTTTACAGAACTACAGAATGAACAAAAGAAGGGATGTGGCAGAATGATCGACATTGCACATGCAAAACAGGAATTCGAAAAATATCTGGATGAGTACGACCGGGAGGATGAACAGATCTATCTGAAGATCGTACATACTTATGGAGTGGTGAAATACGCAGGAGAGATCGCCAGAAAAATGGAATGTTCCGATGAAGATGTGGAACTTGCGGAGCTGATCGGTCTGCTTCATGATATTGGCCGTTTTGAGCAGATCCGTAGATTTCACAGCTTTGAGCCGGGAACCATGGATCATGCAGTGTTCGGTGCAGAACTTCTTTTCGGGGAGGAGAAGCTGATCCGGCGCTTCGTGAAGGATGATAAATTTGATGAACTGATCAATGCAGCAATTCGGAAGCACAGTGATTTCAAACTGGAAGGAATCCACGATGCAAGAACGCTTTTCCATGCAAAATTGATCCGTGATGCCGATAAGCTGGATAATTGCCGGGTGAAGCTGGAAGCATCAATAGAAGCCATGCTTGGTGTATCAGAAGAGACTGCCGGGGAAGGGCTGATCTCACCGGCAGTGTGGGAATCCTGTCTCAGAAGAGAATCCGTATTATCCTCAGACAGACATGTGCCGGTGGATTACTGGGTATCTTATCTTGCTCAGTATTATGATATTAATTTTCCTGAGACCTGTGAGATCATCGAAGAAGAGGATTATATCACCAGGATCGCAGGCCGGCTGACTTACCAGGAGCAGGATACCAGAACTAAGCTCCATATTCTCACAGAAGATCTGAACAGGTATCTGGAGATGCCGGCTGTGTCTGTGAAGGAATAGGATTATAGAAGTTACTGTTCACTGGCAATGTTCCGCGAGGTGTTTTTTGTGAGCGAAGGTCACAGAAAACCCGAGACATACCGCGCGAATTTATGCGATTAGCATAAATTCTGTGCATCGCGAAGCGTGTTACTGAGAACGGAGTGAGCAGTAACTCATAGCAGAAAGACTTGTTATATTTTTTTGTTTGGGGTTGACTTTGAGGCGGTTTTCACCTAAAATATATCAAAGATACGGCGATGATGAGAATAGTACACAGGGAATTATCTCAGAGAGGGATCTGCTTTGGTGGAAGGATCCTGTGCGTGAACTGTGGAACCGGCCTCGGAGCTCTGCGTGATTGAAGCGTGGCGTGTGTTTCCGGCGTTAACGGGTGTTGAGAGAACAGCTTTTCTGGCTGTTAACTGGGGTGGTACCGCCGAAGTCATTCGGTCCCTTGTGAGGGATCCGGAGGGCTTATTTTTTTGTCCGTAAAACGGGACTGTAAATGTAGTGTACGGTTTATGGGACAGAAGAGCAAGCTGGAAGGATTCCGGATTGCTGTGGCTGCCTGACAGCCGGCAATATGTAACAGATCACAAGAAAAAGGAGATTTATCATGGCAAAAGAAAAGAAATTAGTACAGGCCATCACATCTATGGATGAGGATTTTGCTCAGTGGTATACAGACGTTGTTAAGAAGGCTGAGCTTTGTGGCTATACAAGTGTTAAGGGCTGTATGGCAATCAAACCTGCAGGTTATGCGATCTGGGAGAATATCCAGCATGAGCTTGACCGCAGATTTAAAGAGACCGGTGTAGAGAATGTTTACATGCCGATCTTTATTCCGGAGTCTCTTCTTGATAAAGAGAAAGATCATGTAGAAGGTTTTGCTCCGGAGGTTGCATGGGTGACTCATGGCGGCCTTGATCCGCTGCAGGAGCGACTTTGCGTGCGTCCGACTTCCGAGACTCTGTTCTGCGATTTCTACCAGAAAGAGATCCAGTCCCACAGAGATCTTCCAAAGGTATATAATCAGTGGTGTTCCGTTGTACGCTGGGAGAAGACAACACGTCCCTTCCTTCGTTCCAGAGAGTTCCTGTGGCAGGAGGGACATACTGCTCACGCAACAGCTGAGGAAGCGGAGCAGCGCACCATCCAGATGCTGAACATCTATGCAGACTTCTGCGAGGAAGTTCTTGCGATTCCGGTCATCAAAGGCCAGAAGACAGATAAAGAGAAATTTGCAGGTGCTGAGGCTACTTACACCATCGAATCTCTGATGCACGACGGTAAGGCTCTCCAGTCCGGTACAAGCCATAACTTCGGAGATGGCTTTGCCAAAGCATTTGGAATCCAGTACACAGATAAAGATAACACCCTGAAATATGTTCACCAGACATCCTGGGGAATGACAACTCGTATGATCGGTGCTATCATCATGGTTCACGGTGATAACAGCGGACTTGTTCTTCCTCCGAGGATCGCTCCGGTACAGACTGTGATCATCCCGATCCAGCAGCGTAAAGAGGGCGTTATGGAGAAGGCTGACGAGCTTCTTGCAGCACTGAAGGCAGCAGGTATCCGTGCAAAGGTTGATGCGACAGACAAGAGCCCGGGATTCAAGTTTGCTGAGCAGGAGATGCGTGGTATCCCGCTTCGTGTGGAGTGTGGACCGAAGGATATCGAGAACGGCCAGGCAGTTCTCTGCAGAAGAGATACCCGTGAGAAATACACAGTATCCTTCGAGGAGCTTGCAGATAAGGTAAAAGAGCTTCTGGATACCATTCAGCATGATATGCTGGAGCGCGCACGTGCACACAGAGAGGCGCATACTTATGTAGCAAAGAATTATGAGGAGTTTGGCGAGATCATCAACAGCAAGCCTGGCTTTATCAAAGCTATGTGGTGCGGAGATCGTGCGTGTGAGGACAAGATCAAGGAAGATTTCCAGGCAACATCCAGATGTATGCCGTTTGAGCAGGAGCAGTTAAGCGACGTTTGCGTATGCTGTGGAAAACCGGCTAAGAAGATGGTTTACTGGGGACGCGCATACTAAAAAATATAGCAGGCCACTTCAAAAAAGTGGGACGATCATATTGTAGAAACAACGGCGGGGCAAAATATGCTCCGCTGTTTTTATGAATCTATGTTATAATAGCGTTAAGGAAAACATATCAGAATATTATTCGGCTGCTGACATGGAGATAATACAGCGAAATGTAAACGTGTTTTGAACGCAGATCGCGAAGCGACTGCGTTCATGAGCAAGTAGCGAAGCGGATTGCGAATGTCCGCTTTACCGGACAGCAGCGATCATCAAGAGGAGTTATTATGACGATTAACATACCACAAAAGGCAGAACAGATCCTGCGTACTCTCAATGAAGCCGGCTATGAGGCATATGTTGTTGGCGGCTGTGTCCGGGATTCCATCCTGAACCGGGTGCCTGGGGACTGGGATATCACTACCTCCGCACTTCCGGAGCAGGTGAAGGCGCTTTTTCACAGAACTGTAGATACGGGGATTCAGCATGGAACAGTAACTGTAATGATGGGCAAAGAGGGCTTTGAGGTGACAACCTACCGTGTAGACGGAGAATATCATGACGGCCGCCACCCGGATGCTGTGACCTTTACCAGAAGTCTTGAGGAAGATCTGAAACGAAGAGATTTTACCATTAACGCCATGGCTTATCATCCGGAGCATGGACTGGTGGATCTGTTTGGCGGAATGGAGGATATCAATAGGAAGATCATCCGTTGTGTCGGGGATCCGGTGGAACGTTTTACAGAGGATGCTCTTCGGATGCTCCGTGCAGTGCGTTTTTCCGCACAGCTTGGTTTTACTGTGGAAGAGAATACGAAAGCGGCACTGGCACGGATGTCGGGGAACCTGGAGCATGTCAGTGCAGAGCGTATCCAGACAGAGCTTGTAAAGCTCCTGGTATCAGATCATCCGGATTACCTTCGGACAGCCTGGGAGACAGGCCTTACCCGGGAATTTCTTCCGGAATTTGATGCTTGTATGGAAACAGCGCAGAATACCCCCCATCACTGCTGCAACGTAGGCGAACACATTCTGAAAAGCCTTACGGAGATTGAGAATGACAGGCTTCTTCGTATCACCATGCTTCTTCACGACATTGCCAAGCCGGTTGTAAAAAAGACAGACGAGAATGGAAGAGACCACTTTAAGACTCACGGACCGGCAGGCGAAAAGCTGGCAGGAAAGATCCTGCGCCGTCTGAAATTTGATAATGTAACGATCCGAAATACCTGTCGGCTGATCCGATATCATGATCTTCGTCCCACACCGGATGCCGAGGATGTGCGGAGAGCTGTGAATCTTATCGGAGAAGATCTTTTTCCGCTGTATCTGAAAGTACAGAAGGCAGATCTTTTATCCCAGAGTACTTACAAGAGGGAGGAGAAGCTGGCACGGTTAGGCGGTGTGACGGAAGCTTATCAGGGGATCCTTGAAAGAGGAGAATGTACATCCCTGAAAACCCTGGCAGTTTCCGGAAAGGATCTTATAAAGGCAGGACATCCGGCCGGGCCGGCACTGGGAGCACTGCTCGAAAGACTTCTAGACTGTGTGCTGAAAGATCCAACCCTTAATACAAAAGAAAAACTTCTTGAAACAGCAGAAAAAGACAGCATAAAAACCGAATAGAATAACAAAAATCCCCCCTGCATAAGATAGAACGTAAAATAAGGCAGGGGGGAACTTTTTTGTATGATTATGGTTTGAGCGTGCTGGAGCAGTATGGGCTTACGGCTTCATTCTCCGTCAGGGTGCGGGGGGCACTTCTGTGCCGGACAGAAAAAGGTCCGGTGATACTCCGGGAATTTCATGGCTCGGAAAAAAAGCTTTCCATGCAGCAGCAGCTTCTTGAAAAAATGAAGGAACAGAACTGTCTTGTGGACGCCTATCTCAGAAACAGGGAAGGTGTACTGGTAAGCAGGGACAAAGATTCTGTTCCATATACTGCACAGTTCTGGTTTGAGGGACGGGAATGTGACACGAGATCCGAAAACGATATTTTAAAAAGCATCCGGACTCTGGCACAGATACACAAGATCATGCAGCTTCCTGTGGAAATGGATTATGCGGGAAGAAATCTGCAGGAAGAATATATCCGGCATAATCAGGAAATGAAAAAAATACGCCGTTTTATCCGAAAAAAAGGAGCGGTCAATTCTTTTGAGAAAGATTATCTGAAAAGCGTGGAATGGTTTCTGCAAAAAGGAGAAGAAGCGGCAGCTATGCTGGAAACCACGGATTATAAAAATCTGCGGCAGCAGTCTCTTCAAAGCGGCAGTATCTGTCATGGCGAATATAATCAGCATAATGTGCTGATGCTTGGGAAAAACACAGCGGTGACGAATTTCAGCCACTGGAGCTTTGATGTGCAGATGGCAGATCTGTACCGCTTTATGCGGAAAATCCTGGAGAAATACAGCTGGGATCTGCACCTCGCGCAGAAGATGCTTTCTGAATATGATTCCGTGCGGCCGCTCTCAGAGTCTGAGTGGCAGAACCTGAGAGTCCGGTTCTGTTATCCGGAAAAATACTGGAAACTGGCAAATCATTATTATACACATAACAAGGCTGTGATCTCCGGAAAAAATGTGGAAAAGCTGAGAACCCTGATTTATCAGAAAAAACAGTGGGAGGAATTTTCAAAACAGTGCTTCAGACAGTAATGATTCTGAATGTAACGAAAACAAAACTTCCCTTTTTCTGAAAATTGTTATATAATACTAAGTATCTTATATAAAGAAACAGGGAGGTATTTTGGAACATGGATTATAAAGAAATCTATAATCAGTGGCTTGAAAACCCATACTTTGATGAGGCGACAAAGGAAGAACTGAAAGCGATCAAAGACGACGAAAATGAGATCAAAGAGCGTTTTTATATGGATCTTGAGTTTGGTACGGCAGGCCTGCGTGGTATCATCGGCGCAGGTACCAACCGTATGAATATTTATGTGGTAAGAAGAGCGACCCAGGGGCTTGCCAACTATATTGCCAAGGTTGACAAGAAATCTCAGGGAGTTGCCATCGCATATGATTCCCGTCATATGTCACCGGAGTTTGCCCAGGAAGCAGCACTTTGCCTGGCAGCAAACGGAATCAAGGCTTATATCTTTGAGACACTTCGTCCGACACCGGAGCTTTCCTTTGCAGTACGTCATCTGGGCTGTGTGGCAGGTATCAACGTAACAGCCAGCCACAATCCTCCGGAATACAACGGATACAAGGTTTACTGGGAGGACGGCGCGCAGATCACACCACCTCATGATTCCGGTATCATGGGCGAGGTAAAGGCAATCTCCGACTGGAATACCGTAAAGACCATGGATAAGGAAGAAGCAGTAAATGCAGGACTTTTCGAAGTGATCGGACAGGCTGTCGATGACGCTTACATGGCAGAGCTTAAGAAACAGATCATCCATATGGATGCGATCCAGGCAGAGGGCAAGAACCTGAAAATCGTTTACACACCTCTTCACGGAACCGGCAATATTCCGGCCAGAAGGATCCTTAAGGAGCTTGGATTTGAGAATGTATATGTAGTACCGGAACAGGAGCTTCCGAATGGGGATTTCCCGACAGTCAGCTATCCGAACCCGGAGGCAGCAGAGGCATTTGAGCTTGGCCTGAAGCTTGCGAAGGAAGTTGATGCAGACATCGTACTTGCTACAGATCCGGATGCAGACCGTCTTGGCGTTCGCGTAAAGGACAAAAACGGAGAGTATCATGATCTTACGGGCAACATGTCCGGATGCCTTCTTGCAAACTATGAGCTGAGCCAGAGAAAGGCTGTAAACGGAAGCCTTCCGGAGGACGGAGCTCTTGTAAAGACTATCGTTACAACAAACCTGGCAGATGCCATTGCCAAGGGATACAACGTGAATCTTATCGAAGTACTTACCGGATTCAAATACATCGGACAGCAGATCCTCGGATTTGAGAACAGTGGCAAGGGTACATATCTTTTCGGATTTGAGGAGAGCTACGGCTGCCTGATCGGAACCTATGCAAGAGACAAGGATGCCATTGTTGCTACCATGGCACTTTGCGAAGCTGCTGCTTACTATAAGACACAGGGCAAGACTCTCTGGGATGCAATGATCGATATGTATGAGGAGTTCGGCTACTATAAGGATGCCATCCAGGCAGTTACCATGAAGGGTATTGAGGGACTTCAGAAGATCCAGGAGATCATGACAACACTTCGTCAGAATCCGCCTGCCGAGTTTGCCGGACATAAGGTGACTGCTGTACGTGACTACAAGCTGGACGAGATCACAGATCTTGCAACAGGTGAGAAGAAGCCGACAGGACTTCCGAATTCCAATGTTCTCTACTATGAGCTTACCGATGATGCATGGGTTTGCGTAAGACCGTCCGGAACAGAGCCTAAGGTTAAATTCTATTATGGCGTTAAGGGAACATCTCTTGCAGATGCAGACGAGAAATCCGATGCAATGGGCAAGGCTGTTCTTGAAATGGTTGATTCCATGAAATAATAAAATGGGTCACATTCCGCCTGTAATATGCGAAAAACCTTGACATTATAAGCCAAAAGCGGTATATATATAAAGCAAAGTCAAAAATAAGAGAACATCAATTATAGGAGGAAACACCATGAATAAAACAGAGTTAGTGGCAGCAATGGCGAAAGACACCAATCTTTCCAGAAAAGATGTAGAAGCTGTTCTGAAATCTTTTATCGATGTTGTAACAGACGAACTGAAAAAAGGCGAGAAGATTCAGCTGGTTGGATTTGGAACTTTCGAAGTAAGCACAAGAGCTGCAAGAGAGGGAAGAAATCCTCAGACTGGTGAGACCATGACGATCGAGGCTTCCAAGTCTCCGAAGTTCAAAGCAGGAAAAGCTTTAAAGGACGTTGTCAACGGCAAATAATCTGTTGGTTCAGAGTGATAACGGCAGGGGAAACCGGTTTTTGGTTTCCCCTGCTTTTTTAGGAGGAAAAATTATGCGTCTTGATAAATATCTGAAGGTATCCAGACTGATCAAACGCCGTACGGTGGCAAATGAAGCCTGCGATGCAGGAAGAGTTCTGGTCAATGACAAGCCGGCTAAGGCTTCTGTACAGGTAAAGACCGGTGACACTGTGGAGATTCAGTTTGGAAGCCGTAATGTAAAGGTTGAAGTCTTGGAAGTTAAGGAAACGGTAAAAAAAGATGAAGTGGAAAGTATGTTCCGCTATATCTGATGCAGGGACAGCTGCCGTTTGGGCGTGATGGTCTATTCCGGATGGATTTTTCATAAAATAAAAGAGAAATCATCCCCAGGGAGGTATGGATTGGACGAGAAGAGAACGGCAGCATTTCACAGTCTGATGCTGGAGCGGCAGAAAGGTGGCACCATAACGGGAATCCGGGAGGTGATCTCTTTCGATGAAAAAGAAATACTGCTGCATACAGAGGAAGGAAAGTTATCCATAAAAGGCGAAGGACTTCATGTAAAACATCTTGATCTGAAAAGCGGGCAGCTTAGCCTGGAGGGAAAAATCGACAGTCTTACCTATCTTGGCAGGAAAAAAGACAAAAAAGAAGGATCCCTTTTAAAAAGACTGTTCCATTAAAGCTAAAAAGACAGCAAACCGGTTGATATTTTTTTGAAGAAGTTGTAAAATCTGGATGTATAAGCTCGTAAAAGGTAAAGAGATCAGATCGTGTAAAAAAGGAGCAGCAGATTGAAAAATCCAAAAAAGGGAAAAGAAAAAAAACGGATCGGATATAATTATCTTGGCATGGCGGGGATCATGGTGATCGCACTGGTGTTGCTGGGAAGCCTTATGCTGCAGAGTAAGACTCTGGAACGGCGCAGGGATTATTATGATTCCAAAGCTACAGCACTGGAGAAGTCGATTGAAAGTGAGAAGGAACGTACCAAGGAGATCGAAGCAGAGAAAGAATATATGAAGACCGACGAATATGTGGAAGAGGCGGCTCGTGAGAAGCTGGGACTTGTGAAAGACAACGAGATCGTGTTTCAGGAAGAAAAATAGCTGAAAATCAAAGGTTTCGACGAAATTTTTTTTGACATTTTCGTGCGGCTTTGACAGATATTTCAGGGATCTTCCTTTATAATGTTCAGTCAGTGAAGGTTATAAGGGGAGGGGAAAATATGCAGGAATGGATCATTGCCATGCTCGTAGTCAGCATATTGCTGATACTCCGGGACATGGCAAAAACTGTCTTTTCGGGAAAAACGAAGGAAAAAGAAGAAATGCTGCCGCTTTGTGAAAGCCATCCCCAGAAGGAAAAAGTGGAACGGTATGCAGCATCCTTCCGGAAGCTTGCGGATACATTCTACGGAATGCCTTACCGTAAGGAATTTTTGAGCGGAGGACAGCTGAACCGTATCATATCGGACACCAGTGCGGCTGTATGTTCCAGATGTTATCAGAGAGAGATCTGCTGGGGAGAGCATGCGGGGGAAACCATGCGGGGCAGTGAGAATATGATCCGTACCATGGAGGAAGGCAATGAGGAGAATATCCAGAGAGCCCGCAGTGAATGGATGAGAGCATGTGGCCGTTCCGCCCAGTATTTTCAGGTCCTGAATGAGGGATTTCGGGAAGAAAGGCAGAATCTCGTGTGGGACAACCGGATGATCGAAAGCCGGCTTGCAGTTGCACAGCAGCTGACGGAGATCTCGAGGATTATGGATCATATGGCAGAAGAGCTGTATGATATCATGCCGGCAGATCAGCAGTTTCAGGAAGATCTGAAAAAGGCTCTTCGTAAAAAGCATGTACTTGTAAAAAATGTCTGGGTCATGGATAAGATCGAAGGAAGACGGCAGATATTTTTGAATCTGAGAGCCAGGAGCGGACAGTGTGTCTCCACGACGGAAATCGCACAGATCCTGTCCAGAATCTGCGGAAGCTCCATGACGCCGGACACCGGCAGCCGCAGTATTGTAAATGGAGATTTTCGTATGGTTCATTTTGTGGAGGATGTCAGTTATCAGATGCTTTACGGAGTAGCGCGGCTTACAAGAGAAGCGGAAAAAGTTTCCGGAGATAATTATATCTGTCGTCAGGAAGAGGATGGCAGGTTTTTTCTCTGTCTGTCTGATGGGATGGGTTCCGGAATAGAAGCGTTTAAAGAAAGTGAGATCGTGGTAGAACTTCTGGAACAGTTTCTGGAATCCGGCTTTTCTCAGGAGACAGCTGCCAGAATGGTGAATTCCGCATTGCTGTTGAAAGGACGGGAAGGGATGTTTTCTACTGTCGATATCTGTGCGGTGGATCTTTATACCGGGATTTGTGATTTCCTGAAAGCAGGGGCGTCTTCCACATTTATTAAAAGAGATCACTGGGTGGAATCCATTGCTTCGGAAAATCTTGCCGCAGGCCTGGTTCAGCAGTTGGATTTTGATACTGCATCAAGGAAGCTTTATCATGGAGATTATCTGATCATGATGACAGATGGAGTTCTGGATGCACTTCCTGCAGAACGGGAAGAAGAAACTATGAAGGAGATCATTATGGATGTCCGGGAAAAAGAGCCCAGGGAGATGGGACGGGGAATACTGGAAAGGGTCCTGGGATACAGCGATTATCATGCCAGGGATGATATGACAGTAGTTGTGGCAGGATTGTGGAAAAAATAGAGTATTTTTGGTTACAGGAGAAAAAATGATCACACGTGTAAGAAAATATATCAGAGACCATCAGATGCTGAAAGCAGAGGATATGGTTGTGGCAGGGGTTTCCGGAGGGGCAGATTCCATAGCAATGCTTCATATTCTGAAAAATCTTCAGAAAGAGATCGGTTTTTCCATGGAAGTGGTTCATGTCCATCATGGGATCCGGGGCCAGGAGGCGGACCGGGATGAGCAGTTTGTGGAAAAAATCTGCCGGGATTGGGGAATTCCTTTCCGGTCCAGGCATTATCCGGTTCCGGAGCTTTCCGGAAAGTGGAAGCTGGGAGAAGAAGAAACCGGAAGGATCGTGCGAAAACAGGCGTTTCAGGAGGAAAAAAAGAGACTTGGTTTTTCCGGGGAACAGTCAGAAAAGAACGGACAGTTCCGGATCGCACTGGCACACAACCGCAACGATCTGGCAGAGACTATGCTGCATCATCTGGCAAGGGGAACCGGTATCCGGGGACTTTCCGGGATACAGGCGGTAAACGGTGAGATCATCCGGCCGGTTTTGTGTTTAGAACGGAAGGAGATCGTCAATTATCTGAAGGAGAGAGGTATTTCCTATATCACAGACAGTAGCAATCTTTCAGATGACTATACAAGAAACCGGATCCGTAACCATATTCTTCCGGCTATGGAACAGAAGATCAATGCAAAAGCGGTGGAGCATATGGCAGAAACCGCACGGGTTCTGGCAGAAGCAGATTCGTATCTTCAGAAAAAGGGAAGGGAGCTTCTGGCAAGCTGCCGGAAAGAAAATGGCTATCTTCTGGATGAAAAATTTTTTGCACAGGATCCTATCCTTCAGGAATATGCGGTGATGGAGGCATTTGAGATACTGGCAGGAAAACGTAAGGACTTTACCTCTCTTCATGTGGACCAGGTCCTTTCGCTTCAAAAAAAAGAAAACGGTCGTTATATCAACCTTCCGGAATCGCTGCGGGTAATACGACAGTATGGAGGGGTATGTCTGAAAAACAACTCTGCATCAGACAGAGAGAACGCTGCTTCCACTGAAAAAAAAGTATCGGCAGGTCTCAGAGAAATGTCTATGGAGCTTCCGGTACCTGGGATTCTGGAAAGTCCTTTCGGAGTTTTTGAGTCGAAAATTTTTTCTTATAAGAAACAGAAGATTGAAGAAAAAAAGTATACGAAATGGTTTGATTATGATAAAATAAAAGATAGTCCATGCGTTCGGACCAGAAGACAGGGAGATTATCTTACTGTAAACAGTGAAGGCGGAAAAAAGAAGCTGAACCGGATCTTTATTGATGAGAAGATTCCGGCGGAGATGAGAGACAGGATTCCGGTTGTTGCGGCAGGATCTGAGATACTCTGGATCCCGGGAGGACGGATGAACGAGAAGTATAAGATCACTTCCACTACAGGGAGAGTGTTAGAATTACATTACCAAGGAGGAGCTTTAGCATGAGCGAAAAAATCAGGGTTTTACTCAGTGAAGAAGAGGTAGATGCCCGTATCCAGGAAGTTGCAGACATGATCAACAAGGATTATGAAGGAAAAGATGTACACATGATCTGCGTTTTGAAAGGCGGCGTTTTCTTTATGTGTGAGCTTGCCAAGAGGATCACACGCCCGGTAACACTGGATTTCATGTCTGTGTCCAGTTACGGTGATGATACGAAATCCAGCGGTGTTGTAAAGATCGTCAAGGATCTGGATCAGCCACTGGAAGGGAAAGATGTTCTGATCGTAGAGGATATCATTGATTCAGGCAGAACCTTAAGCTATCTGCTGCGTATCCTGAAGGGCAGACATCCGGCAAGCATCAAACTCTGTACACTTCTTGACAAACCGGAGAGACGTGTGACAGATGTAGAGGTAGATTACTGCTGCTTCAATATTCCGGACGAGTTTGTAGTAGGATACGGACTTGATTATGCCCAGAAATACAGAAACCTTCCTTACATCGGAGTAGTGGAGCTTCAGGACTGAAAGGAGATTTAACCAAGTGAGCAAGCATTCAGGTAAGATAGGCCTGTACCTTCTGCTTATTGTGGCACTGATCGCAGGATATCTGTATCTCAATGACCAGGTATCTACCCAGGGCAGCTACACAATGGGCCAGCTGGAAAAGGCTCTGGAAGAAGACAAAGTGACGGATGCGGTGATCCATCAGAACAGAGAAGTGCCCACCGGTTATGTAACAGCAAACATTGTTTCAGACGGTCAGAAGACAGTCTACGTAACCGATGTAAAGGAAGCGGAGGAGCTTCTTGAAGAACATGGTATCGATCCGACGATCCGCAATGTACCCAAGGACAGCTCCATGATCGGAACGGTACTTCCGGTAGTGCTTACCGGCGCGATCCTTATCTTTTTCTTTATGATGATGAACCGGCAGATGTCCGGAGGCGGCGGAAGCAATGCGAAGATGATGAACTTCGGAAAAAGCAGAGCAAGGATGTCATCCCCTGATGATAAGAAAGTAACATTCAAAGATGTTGCAGGTCTTCAGGAGGAGAAGGAGGATCTGGAGGAGGTAGTTGACTTCCTGAAATCCCCTCAGAAGTATACGAAGGTAGGTGCCAGGATCCCGAAGGGAGTGATCCTTGTGGGCCCTCCGGGAACAGGTAAAACCCTTCTCGCGAAGGCAGTTGCAGGAGAGGCCGGAGTTCCGTTTTTCTCCATTTCTGGATCCGATTTCGTGGAGATGTTTGTTGGTGTCGGTGCTTCCCGTGTACGAGATCTTTTTGAAGAGGGCAAGCGTCATGCACCGTGCATCATCTTTATTGATGAGATCGATGCGGTAGCCCGTCAAAGGGGAACCGGTATGGGCGGCGGCCACGATGAGAGAGAACAGACGTTGAACCAGCTTCTTGTAGAGATGGATGGTTTTGGAGTAAATGAAGGAATCATCGTAATGGCAGCGACCAACCGTGTGGATATTCTGGATCCTGCGATCCTCCGTCCGGGACGATTTGACCGTAAAGTCGGTGTGGGACGCCCGGATGTCAAGGGCAGAGAAGAGATCCTTATGGTCCATGCCAAGGACAAACCGCTGGGAGATGATGTGGATCTTCGCCAGATCGCCCAGACAACCGCAGGATTTACAGGCGCAGATCTGGAGAACCTTCTTAACGAAGCTGCCATTGATGCTGCAAAAGAGGGTCGTCCTTATATCATGCAGAAGGATATCAAGAAAGCATTCATCAAGGTTGGGATCGGTGCAGAAAAGAAGAGCAAGGTCATCTCTGATAAAGAGAAAAAGATCACAGCTTATCATGAAGCAGGCCATGCGATCCTGTTCCATGTACTTCCTCATATGGATCCGGTATACACCATTTCCATTATTCCTACGGGAATGGGAGCTGCCGGCTACACCATGCCGCTGCCGGATAATGATGAGATGTTTAATACAAAGAACAAAATGCTGGAGGATATCACCACGCTTCTTGGCGGACGTGTGGCTGAGGAGATCATCTTCGGAGATATCACCACCGGTGCCTCCAATGATATCAAACGTGCCACAGAGACTGCACGCTCTATGGTAATGAAATACGGCATGTCTGAAAAAATCGGTCTGATCGCTTACGGCAACGATGACGATGAGGTATTTATCGGCCGTGATCTGGCACATACCAGAGGCTACAGTGAGGAAGTGGCAAGAGAGATTGATGGGGAGATTTCCCGTATCATCCGTGAGTGCCATGAGAATGCAGAGAGCATCATCCGTGAGAATATCGGCGTTCTTCACAGCTGTGCGGCCCTTCTTCTCGAGAAGGAAAAGATACATCGTGAAGAGTTCGAAGCACTTTTTACAACAGAAAAAGAAGAGGTTGCAAAAACAAACGAATAAAATGCACAAAAAAATATATTGAATTTTGTGAACTTTGTGCACACTTTTTGGTGGACACATGGTACTATAAATACCGTAAAAACCCCCCAATACATTATATAGTTTTTGCTACACCCCATAAGAAGAAATACCTTCTCCAAAAAAGGCAGCCTAACCAGCTGTCTTTTTTACTTTGTCTAAAACAGGCCTTTTGGCTACGGCTAATAAAAGTGGACAGCAGGTGGACAGCCCCCCCCTTAAACACGGACAGCAGTGTTGACCATAAAAAGTGGTCAGTGCTGCTGTTTTTTTCTCAGATAATTTTGTATAGTATATATGAGGAGATAAGACGTGAATGAAATATTTTATACGAGATAGAAAAGAACTGCTTGTGAGGGCTTGAAATACCTCGTATATGCTGCAAATATGTAAGTTACGTTTGAGTAGATAAAAGCCGAAATAGGGCGAATTACAAGGCATTAAAGCAGGAATAGACAGAGAGATATCTGCCTTGAAGAATGGAAAGAGTATGTAGACAAAGTATTATTAATGTCCAGGAGAGGTAAAATATGATAATTGATGATAGAACATTTATAGTAAATCCTGCAGTTGAGGGCAGTCTCATTTATATAATAGCCAAAAAATGGTAATAAAAAGAAAAGTGTTGCCTGGCAGACTACAGTTGGTTTTCATCCGTGATTAAATTATTCATATGGATACACTCATTGTTAATATCAGATAAGAGATATATAGATTAGCGTTAAAATAGACGGAACGCTGTCTATTTTTATAGTGGTATGTTAAAATATAATTATGAGGTAAGGTGAGGAGGCATCATTATATGGGGAAAATAGTTCGAAAAAGATATGTGACAGAGGAAGCGGTTAAAAAAGCTTTGAAAATAGATTCTTTTAGGAATGTGTCTAAGGATAAGTTGATGCAGTTTGCTTCAATGATTCCATATATGGATAAAGATGTGGCCATTGCGATAATAAATCAATTTCCTGAATTTGCAGATTTTGGGAAAATATTAATCGCGAATTATATGCATATATGTGATAATATTCTTGAGAAAAACCATGAAGGTCACATGGCTGCTGTTCATGGATATCAGACCATATTGGATGCAAATGCAAAGAAATTGGAAAAAGATGAAATAACAGAAGAGGAAAGAAAAGCGATTACAGAGGACATGATTGCAGTTGCAGACAAAATTGCTGAGCTTGATTTAAGAAATAAAAAATTCTATGAAAGAATGGGATCTAAAGCATTAATTGCAGTCATTGCAGTTGCAGGGGTTGTTGGGGCTGCTATTGGCGTAAATTGTGCATTTGGGAATAATAGTGGTGAATTACCAGATATTGATGATGATAATGAAGAAGATGAATAAGATTTTTATAGCAGTTATAATACTATATTTAGAGAGAATGAATGGGTGATGTAATGGTAATTAAAAATATTCCAAAATCTGAAGCCGAAAAGTATAGATTATTGCTTTCGGAATTACGACCAGAGTGGAGAACTGAAATCATAGCTGAGGATTACAATCTATATAAATTAGGGTTAATAGATGAAATTCCTTGCTTCCTTAATATAGAAGCATCTTACGAACAGTTAATCGAATTGCATATGGATATTATGGATATGGAAATTGCTGTATATCACAATGAAGATTTGAAGTGCAAAAGTCCAGTGAATATGACTCCTGAGGAAAAAAGAGAATATAATCTATGGAAAGAGGCTGAAAGTGAATACAAAAGATATGCTTCTATTGCTTCAATAGTTGATTATTGGTTACCGAGACAATCGAAATGATAATGAAAGAGAATTGTTTTAGACTTGTAGTATCATAGATTTATATTTAATGTATTTGTTAAAAAAATGGTTATATTTTCTATTAACCATTGAGAATGTTGAAAAACAAGAATAAAATAATCATATAAAGTCTTTTGACATAAAACAGCTATAAAGTGAGATGAGAAATACAAGGGATAGAAAAGTAAATATTGTTAAAGACCATGAAGGAACGATTTTAATAAGTAAGTAATGCTAAAAGAATGATTGCCCCACAAGATTTCTTGTGGGGCTAAAGAAAAAATATGTGAAAAACTCAAGAAATGAGGATCGAATGTATGAAAGAGATTAAAAATATTTTAAAAGAAGTGTTATTGATATGCTGTATAGCAGGACTCATTTTTTCGTTGACGTCTTATGAGAATTATTCAGAAGTGTCTGCGGCATCAAAAGCTTCATATAAAATTGTTAACAAAAGACAAATAAAACAGTATAAAGATCATAAGGCAGAATATCTCTATCAGCTTCCGCAATTGAAGGGGAAGAGTGCTGCCATAAAGAAAATTAACAAGTCAATCATGACTGATTACAAGAATACATTTAAATATAAAAGAAGATTGTTTGATTACTTTGAGGTTTTAAAAAAGTCATCACATAATTATATTTACTGTACATATAAATGTAAAGTTACATATAATCAAAAGGGATATGTTTGTTTTAAATTTACGAGTAGTTGGTATGCCGGAGGTGTTGGTAATACAAGTGAATATGGCTTAACTTATCGATTAAGAGATGGCAAGAAAATGGGGATTCAAGATGTAGTTTATGGTAAGAGATCGTCTGTTAAGAAAAAGATAGCGGACACTTATGCAAGAAAAATCTCTAGAACAGGGTATAGACCAATTATGAAAATGAATTATTCGGATTTTGATTATTATATCAAACCAGGTAAAAAAGTAATCGTATGTTTTGGTCCATATAAGCCTAATAGAGGAAATGGACATGTATCGATTGCTGTGAAGGGTAAAATCTGAAATTTTGAATGATTTCAAAAGTATAATAGTATTATATAGAAGGGATATTAAGAGGTTGTGATATTGTAAATTTTGTGTCACAGCCTTTTATGTTTGGTTTTATGAGAAATATGAGGAGACCATTAGTGACATACGTGTATATAGATTAATAGCAAAGTAGTTGTAATGTTGTAAAAGAAGAGTATAGTGTATATTATATCATACAGATATAATATATAAGAAAAGGGGTGTATTACTTGAAAGCTGTATCGAAGTCTGCAAGGGTAAGTCCAGAAGCAAAGCGTATTATTAAGGAATTGAAAAGCGGAGAATTGGAAGTGAGAAATGTTCCAGAAAAATTTGCTTTAGATTCTAATGTTGTAAAAGCAGAAAGAAAATTGGGATTGAGAAAAAGCGGTCATCGAGGTTTTGATGTAATCACACAAACATTTTTTGTAGAAGAAGATTGGTTTCATAAAGAGTCGTCAGGTAATCTTGTTTCAAGATGCATAAGATGACCTTTGATTCTTTTGAGGAATATTATGGATTTTTGGATGGTGATATATACGAAGATGCTTGTTATTATCAGTATGCATTTGAAGATGAATTTTCCCAAAATCTTAATCTTGATATAGATCGATTGACAAAAGTAAAAAGTTTTGTGACAGAAACCGTAGATGATTATTTGTGTGAATGGTCAAAGGATGAAATTGAATCATATAAGCGTTGTGAAAAAGTAAATAAGAAATGCGTAAAACAGTGGTTGGATAAATTCAATACTTGTGATACATATGAACAATTCAAAAAGGTATGCGGTAATTATAAAAAATCAACGGTTTCACAATATAAATGTGTAGAATTCTTCTTTTTCCAGTATGCTTTTGATGCTCAGTGTAACAAAAAGCATTTGGATGTGCTTATGGAATATCTGTCAAAGGATTATTATATTGGTGGTAATGTAGTATTGGGCTTGTGCTTGATTCATACGCCAGAAGTCATTCTTGATAAATATGATTTTTCACAAGGATCGATTACAACCAATAGGAAGCGAAAAAAAGAAGTAAAAGATTTTGTGGAAGACTTGAAAAATCAGGATGTTGAGAAGACTGTAGTAGGTTATTTTGATAGAGCAACACATTTTTATTGTGAAGAAACAAAAGTGTATCGCTATTATAGCTACCAAGGCAGAAAAACTTTGAATCAGTGGCATAGTGTAGATGTATGTCGAGCTTTTGAGACATTCGATGAATTTATCAAGTATAGAAATGGTAATTTGACAAATTGTGACTTATCAGGAGCCATTGATTTGAATGATGATTTTTCAAAATATATAACTGATGATACAACAAAATTACCGATTAATGAAGATGCAAATCTGAGTTGCAAGGTATTGAAAGTATATAAGAATGGGGAATTTGCAGTATGTCAATTTTGGAGTAATGAAGATAAAAAAATTGTAAAACAGAAGGTACATAGATTTCCATATTTCTTTGATTTTGTGACATTTTTGAAAGGCGATTTATCTGGTGCAGATATGTTATTCTGTACTGGCATGAAAAATCTTTCCGATATAGACGGAATTAACTTGAGTGACGTGAAAATGACCAGTGAATTATGCAAACAATTTAATGTTCAATATAAAACATATGATTATGATGAAAAACTCATTGGTGAGTTCCCAACAGTTGAAAAGAATGAAGAAGAAACGGCATTGGTATTACAATTGTCAAGGGAAATTGTTGCATCTGACAGCAGTATACTTTTCGAAAATCTTGGAAGTATGTTTTTATGGGATTCTAACAGAATTAGCTACATTTCTGATTTACATTTAATGCATAGAATTAAAAATGCAGGATGTAAATCAAAGGAAGATGTTGTTTTTACAATACAAAAAATTATTGATGACATTTTGGCTGAAAGTACGAATTTAACACTTATCGGTGGAGATATGTCATCAGAATTTTCGCTATTTGAATTGTTTGTGAAAATGCTTAGAAAATCAGCTGGCTCAGGAAGACGAAATTTTGTATTTGTTCTTGGTAATCATGAACTATGGGATTTTCCGGGACTGTCAGTGGATGAGATTGTTGATAAATACAGAACCGTATTAAAGGAAAATGGAATGTACTTATTGCATAATGATTTGTTTTATAGAAATGAATCTGATGACATGGGGATTATTCCATATAATGAATTGATACAGTTAGATAATCAGGCTATTCTGGAAAAATTGAGATGTACAAGATTGGTGATTTTGGGTGGTCTTGGATTCTCTGGTTACAATGAAGAATTCAATGCAAATGATGGTGTGTATCGAGAAACTGTTGATAGAAATACAGAGATTCAGGAGAGTAAAAAGTTTGAACAGTTATATGATAAATTGACAGATGTGTTAGCAAGGAAAAATACAGTCATCTTTACGCATACACCAAAGAAAGATTGGTGTGCAGATGCAAATTGTCATGATGATTTTGTATATGTCAGTGGTCATACACATAGGAATATGTTCTTTGACGATGGTGTAAAAAGGATATATGCTGATAATCAGATTGGGTACAGAAATGAAAGTCCGTATCTGAAGAATTTTTTGATGGATGGAGAGTATGATTATTTTGGTGACTATGAAGATGGCATATATGAAATTACATCTCAGGAATATCAAGATTTTTCTCGTGGAAAGAATATATCAATGACATTCAATAGGCAAGTTAATATTCTTTATATGTTGAAAAAGAATGGGTATTATTGCTTTATTCATAAAACAAAGACAGGTTCGTTGGCGATATTGAATGGTGGAGCATTGAAAAAATTAGATGTGAAAGATGTGAATTATTATTATGATAATATGGATTCAATGATTGCATCTATTGAAACACCTTTGAAAAAATATACAGCTTATCAGGAAAGTATTGCCGATGAAATTAGAAAAATTGGTGGGCGTGGATGGATTCATGGCTGCATCATTGACATTGATTATTATAATCATGTATATGTGAATCCAGTAGATATGACAGTACGAAGTTATTGGGCATTGGATATTATTAACAAGCTTGTATATCCAACTGTACCAGCATTGTTGAAAAATAACTGTCCGGAATTATATGTTAACTATTTGAAATTGATTGAAGGGGAAAAATCAAATCCTTTAGCAATGAAACGGACAAAGAAAAAAGTATCATTGTTGCCACAAGAATATTTGGAAACAGATATTTATAAAGCATCTCGTGAGATAAAAAAGATGCAGAAATTGAATTCAAATGTTCTGACAACATGGTATGATATTGTTCCGCAGTCGGTGTAGAATATAATCCAACGCATGCCTGGGTAGTGTAAATTATTCTATAAACCTATGATTTTATCATCAATCTGAGAGGTTTACACAGAATAATTTACACTACCTAAATAGCCTTGATTTTGGCTTTTACTGATTCCCGACGCTTTTCAGCATTGGAAGGAACATGTTTCAGCCATGCGCGATAACCAGAACGTGAAACGCCAAGTATTTTCAACATTCCGGAGACAGAAACACGGCGTTTAGCCTTGCGGGCTGCTTCTGCCTTCTCAGTAACTTTGAGGTAAATGGCTTCCGTCATTTTCCCAGAATGTTGGTGGCTTTTTTTAATACATCAAGTGCATCCTGTGCATCACGTAGTTCACGCTTTAAACGTGCAATTTCTTTTGCTTCATCAGAAGCATAGTTGCCGGAACCACGGCTCTCAATGTCTCCGGTATCACGCAGTTCTTTCTGCCAGCGAGACAGTGTCTGATGACTGATTCCTAAGTTTGAAGCGCAACCCCGCAATCCTAATTCTCTGTGATCATGATAATACTGGATTGCATCCAATTTAAATTGTTTGTCATAGTGCTTTGCCATAATGAGATCCTCCTTCAGTGCGGTAACTACATAGTACCATAAAATTTGTAATTAGGGATTCTCATTTTGACTTATACTATTTATATTCTAGCACCAAGTGTGTTATTAGATGGAGGTGTGCCAGTGACGGAGGTTGCCCGAGATTTGGGACATAAGAAAATTACAACAACAATGGATTCATACTACAAACCGAGAGCCGTAGCTGGAATTACTAGCCAAAAAAGTAGTGTATTTGCAGCAACGGTGACTATGTCAGGTTGGACAGCAGTAGGTAAGGTACCGTGAACCGCATAAAATAAGGGAAAATTGGGTGATGTTCCATAACCAGCTGCCTTTTTTACTGCCCAAAAATAAAAGGCGAATTACGGAGAAAACATATATATATATATGCTTGCGGGATGGAAAAAATTAAGATAATATATTTAAAAACATGGTACTAAAAACGGAATGAGGAAAATAGAATGTTATATGAAAGCATGGAGACTGCAAAGAAGATGCGGTATATACTCAATATGAGTCCGGTATTAAATAAAGACGCAATGTTCAGTGACGGGACGGAATATTACCGTACACCTGTGGATCCACGGGAAGGTGATACAGTTACGATCCGTTTTCGTACCCAGAGAAATAATGTGGACAACGTCTGTCTTGTGCATGACGGAGAATATCTGGAAATGAAGTGGGAAAAAACTTCCGGAAGCTTTGATTATTATACTGCACAGATCGTAATGGGAAAAAATCCTGTACGATATTACTTTGAGATTCATTCAGGACTTGTTACCTGTTATTATGATACAAATGGTGTAAGCACCAGACATGAGGAAAGGACAGAATTTGAGATCTATCCCGGATATCATGTGCCTGAGTGGCTGAAGGGTGCTGTGATGTATCAGATTTATGTAGATCGTTTCTGTAACGGAGATCCTTCCAATGATGTGGAAACAGGGGAATATTTCTATATCGGGGACACTTCCGTAAAAGTGGATAACTGGGAAAAGGTTCCGGCTGTGATGGGTGTCCGGGAATTTTATGGCGGCGATCTTCAGGGAGTTATGGATAAGCTGGATTATATTCAGGAGCTTGGAGTGGATGTGATCTATCTGAATCCGATCTTTGTCTCTCCCAGCAACCATAAGTATGACTGTCAGGATTACGATCATATCGATCCGCATATCGGAAGGATCGTAGAGGACTGTGATGGTCTGTTAAGTCCCGGAGACAGTGACAACAGTCATGCCCTTAAGTATATCCGCCGTGTGACCAATAAACGGAATTTGGAGGCCAGTAATAAGCTTTTTCAGGAGCTTGTGGAGGAAATTCACAGAAGAGGAATGAAAGTGATCCTGGATGGGGTATTTAACCATTGCGGATCCTTTAATAAATGGATGGACAGGGAACGGATCTACGAAAATCAGGAAGGCTACGAAAAGGGGGCCTATGTTTCGGCGGACAGCCCTTATCGTTCTTTCTTCTGCTTTCAGGATCAGAACCGCTGGCCCTATAATCCAACCTATGACGGCTGGTGGACCCATGATACCCTGCCAAAGCTGAACTACGAAGAATCTGAGGAGCTTTGCCGGACGATCCTTGATGTGGGCAGAAAATGGGTTTCGCCGCCGTATAACGTAGACGGATGGAGACTGGATGTAGCTGCAGATCTGGGCCACAGCAATGATTTTAACCATCACTTCTGGAAAGCGTTCCGGAGGACAGTAAAAGAAGCCAATCCTGATGCAGTGATCCTTGCAGAACACTACGGAAATCCGGAAAGCTGGCTTCGCGGTGATGAGTGGGATACAGTTATGAACTATGATGCTTTTATGGAGCCTGTAACGTGGTTCCTGACCGGAATGGAGAAGCACAGTGATGAGTACCGGGAGGACCTTTATGGCAACAGTGAGGCCTTTATCGGGGCGATGAAGCATCATATGCAGTCTTTGCATATGGGAGCGCTTTATGGAGCCATGAATGAGCTTTCAAACCATGACCATTCCAGATTTCTGACAAGAACCAATCACAGAGTGGGAAGGCTTTCCTACGCAGGCGCAGAGGCAGCATCTGCAGGTATCAATCCTGCTATCATGAGAGAGGCTGTTGTGATCCAGATGACGTGGCCTGGTGCGCCCACGGTATATTACGGGGATGAAGCCGGTGTCTGCGGCTTTACAGATCCGGATAACCGCAGAACTTATCCCTGGGGAAAAGAAGACCAGGAGATGCTGGACTTTCACAAACGTATGATCTGCATACACAAGGCATATCCGATTCTTGCAAAGGGGTCCCTGGAATTTCTGTGGAACGATCATCAGGGCTTGAGCTATGGTCGTTTTTCTGATTCTGAACAGATCATAGTGATCCTCAATAATCAGGATCAGGAGAGAGACATAAGGGTAACAGCCTGGAAAACCGGTGTAAGCCGGAAAGAAGCAACGGCTTTTCAGCGCCTGATGCTTTCTTCCGGAGAGGGTTATACGGAAATGCCGGAAGAATATATTGCAGATGCAGGGATTCTTCAGGTGAAGATGCCTGCATACGGAGCGATGGTGCTTCACCACAGGGCAAGGGATAAATACAAATGATGTACGAGTAAGGCAGAGAAAAAAGCCAATCTGTTCTTCCATTAGGAAGCGGATTGGCTTTTTTCATTGTGTTTTATGGGTTATTCTTCTGTAACGTGTTCAAGTCCCTGATTCATGATGGTTGCCACATGGCTGTCTGCCAGGGAGTAGTAAATGGTTTTTCCATCTCTTCGAAATTTGACCAGTGACATCTGCTTCAGTACCCGGAGTTGATGTGAAATAGCACTCTGGGTCATGGAAAGACGATCGGCAATATCCTGAACACAGAGCTCTTCTACAGAAAGTACGTACAGGATACGGATCCTGGTAGGATCACCGAAAACCTTGAACAGGTCGGCAAGCCGGTACAGTGTATCATCATTGATCGGGTAATCTATATGTGTTTTCTTCATTTGCGCATCCTCCAAACTGTTAACTTCTATTGTAGCTGAAAAAAACGCACCGGTCAAATTCTTTTCTGCATCACTGGGGAGTTGTATGGATCCGCTGCAGGATATCTGCCCTGCAGAACGGATCTTATTTTTTATACAGGATACGAATGGAATTCAGCACGCAGATCATGGCAACGCCAGTGTCTGCAAATACGGCCATCCACATGTTGGCATGTCCGGCAAGACCAAGGATCATAACTGCGATCTTGATCACCAGGGCAAATATTACGTTCTGCCATGCAATACGGTTTGTGCTTCGTGCAATGGTGATGGACTGAGGGATCGCATCTACATTGGAATTCATAAATACGGCATCTGCGGCTTCAATGGCAGCATCTGCACCGCTTCCCATGGCAGCGCCTACATCAGCACCTGCAAGAACAGGAGCGTCGTTGATACCGTCACCAACAAACATAACAGTTCCATGTGCCTGGCGGACCTTTTTCAGGGCATTGAGCTTATCCTCCGGAAGAAGCTTTGCATAGATCTCATCAATCCCGGCATCTTTTCCTACAGCCTGTGCACTGTCTTCGGAGTCTCCGGTAAGCATAACAGTGTGGAGACCAAGTTTTTTCAGAGAAGCAATGGCTTCCTTTGCGTCAGGTTTGATGGTATCGGAGATCAGCATATATCCTGCGAAGGTTCCGTTTACTGCCATAAATACTTCAGAGCCGTAAGCGGCTTCCTTTAATTCTCCGATTGTAACTCCGAATTTATCCATCAGCTTGCGATTTCCGCAGAGAACTTTTCCCTCCGGCATTTCCGCAACGATCCCGTGACCGGAAATTTCTTCCAGGGAGATCGGTTTTTCAAATTGGATCTCACGTTCCTTTGCGGCAACAACGATGCTGTTCGCAATAGGATGTGTGGAGTTCTGTTCACAGCCTGCACACATGGAAAGGAGTTCATTTTCCGTGTATTTACCGGTGGCAACAACCTTCTGAAGCTGGAAGTTGCCTTCTGTGATAGTGCCGGTCTTATCCATGATCACAGCGCCGAGCTTACTTAATCCTTCGATGGAAAGGCCACCCTTGAAAAGGATGCCCTTTTTGGAACCGGCACCGATCCCGGAGAAGAAGGCCAGCGGGATACTAAGTACAAGAGCGCAAGGGCAGCTCATTACCAGGAAAGTAATAGCTGTGTAGATCCAGTAATGCCAGTTTCCGGTAACAAGGGATGGGAGTATGGCAGTTGCCACTGCGATTCCTACAACACAAGGAGTATAAACCCTGGCAAAGCGTGTGATAAAGCGGTCGATCTTCGGTTTGCTTGCTGCCGCGTTTTCTACGGAATCCAGAATACGAGTGACCATGGATTCTTCCAGAGGTTTTTCCACGCGGATCTTAAGCTGTCCGGAGGTGTTGACGCAGCCGGAAGTGATCTCATCACCTTCATTTACAGCAACCGGTACAGGCTCTCCTGTGATCGGAGAAGTGTCGATACGGCTGTTTCCCTCAATTACGATACCATCAAGAGGAATGCGGTCTCCGGGACGGACCAGAAGAATGTCTCCGATCTGAGCCTCTTCAGAGGGAATTACCTGGATATCATCGCCCGTGACTAGATTTACTACTTCCGGACGAAGGTCTACGGCATCCATGATCTGTCCGCGGCTTCGTTCAACGGCTTTTTCCTCAAAAAGCTCTCCGATGCGGTAGAAGAGCATAACGCCTACGGCCTCAGCGGAATCATTGATGGCAAAAGCGGCAAGTGTTGCAATGCTCATGAGAAAGTTTTCGTCAAAAATCTGTCCGTGAGAGATGTTTTTGGCAGCTTTTACAACGATAACACCACCAAGTGCCAGGTATGCGATCACAAATACAGGAAGAGTGGCACTGGTGCCGAAGCCTTTGTGTTCCATGATCTCTCCGGCAACGAAGAGTACTGCACCGATGATAATACAGATGATATCTACGTTTTCCCTGGAGAAAAATTTCTTCTTGTAAGCGGTTGGGTGAGTCACTGCTTTTGTGGACTGAGCCTTTGGTTTCGGATCCTTTTCTTTTACAAGAACTTCGGATTCAATGGATGTACAGATCTTACGGATCTGATCCAGGTATCGGTCCGGATTCTTTGCAGTTAAGCGAAGCTGTTTTGTTGCAAAAGTGATGGTTGCTTCGGAAATGCCTTCAAGGTTTGCGATTTGTTCCTCCATTTTGGAAGCGCAGTGAGCGCAGCCCAGATTTTCCAGAAGATAGGTCTTAGTTGTTGTGTCAGTGGAAGCTGCCGGAGCTGGATTTCTCGGAACAACTTTAACTTCAGACTCAATGGATGTGCAGATCTTGCGGATCTGCGGAAGCAGAGCGTCTGGATCTGCAGCCCCTAAGCGAAGCTGTTTTGTCGCAAAAGTAATGGTAGCGCTTTCTACGCCTTCAAGAGCCTGGATCCGTTCCTCCATTTTGGAAGCACAGTGAGCGCAGCCGAGGTTCTCCAGAATATAGATACGCTTTGCGGTGAGAGCATTGTGGGAGTGAACGTGGTGCTCATGATCATGATCCCCGCAGCCACAGCCGCAGTGCTCGCCATGGTGGTGATGGTGCTCGTGTTCATGATGTTCGTGCTCGTGCTCCTCGCAACCACAGCTACAGTGTTCATCGTGGTGCACATGCTCGTGTTCATGGTGTTCGTGTCCGTGCTCCTTGCAACCACAGCTACAGTGTTCATCGTGGTGCTCATGTTCATGATGTTCGTGCTCGTGCTCCTCGCAACCACAGTTACAGTGTTCATCGTGGTGCACATGCACATGCTCATGTTCATGATGTTCGTGCTTATGCTCCTCGCAACCACAGCTACAGTGTTCACCGTGGTGCACATGCTCATGTTCATGGTGTTTGTGCTCGTGCTCCTCGCAACCACAGTTACAGTGTTCATCGTGGTGCACATGCTCATGTTCATGTTCATGGTGTTCGTGCTCGTGCTCCTCGCAACCACAGTTACAGTGTTCATCGTGGTGCACATGCTCATGCTCATGGTGTTCGTGCTCGTGCTCCTCGCAACCACAGTTACAGTGTTCATCGTGGTGCACATGCTCATGTTCGTGGTGTTCGTGCTCGTGCTCCTCGCAACCACAGTTACAGTGTTCATCGTGGTGTTCATGCTCGTGTTCGTGGTGCTCATGGTCGTGATCTTCGCAGCCACAGCCGCAGTGCTCGTCATGGTGGTGATGGTGCTCATGATCATGATGTGCTTCATGCTCATCATGGCTGTGATGCGCATGATCGTGACCACAGCCGCAACCGCAGGAATTTGCGGACTCCATGGAATCTTTCTTTAATTTTTCTTCCATATGAACTCTCCTTGCTGATTTGTTTGTCTTTTTATATGAATATATGAATTAATGTTCATATGACTATTTAATCATATATAAAAATCTTTGTCAACAGCTTTTCAAAAAACGGATCAAAGAAAAGTGAAATTTATTGCAAAAGAAATATAGAAAATATTAATATATTCTGAAAAAATAATCTATTTTATTATTTATATTTAACATGTTATACTTTCAGCAAGTAAAGAAAGAAAGAAAGGAAGGTAGCAACATGTACAGTATCGACTTAAACAGTGACATGGGTGAGAGCTTTGGTGCATATAAGCTTGGCGGCGATGAAGAAATCATCAAATATGTCACAACAGCAAATGTAGCATGTGGCTGGCATGCAGGCGATCCGATGGTAATGGATAAGGTAGTCCGCATGGCAAAGGAACGTGGCGTTATGGTTGGAGCCCATCCTGGATATCCTGATCTTCTTGGCTTTGGACGAAGAAAGATGGTTCTCTCTCATGATGAAGTTAAGAATTACGTCAGATATCAGATCGGAGCCCTGGCTGCTTTCACTAAGAGCTACGGAATGAAGCTTCAGCATGTCGCTCCTCATGGAGCAATGGGTAATGCCTGCCAGTATGACGAGGACATTTCCACAGCAATCTGCGAGGCAATCTGTGAGTATGACAAAGATCTGATCGTTTACTACTGTGCAGGTGCAGTTCTTGGAGATATCGCCGAGAGCAAGGGACTTCGTACAGCATCTGAGATTTTTGCAGATCGTGCATACATGGATGATCTTTCTCTTGTACCGAGAAAGATGGAGGGATCCATGATCACAGATGAGAACGTTGCCATCGAAAGATGCGTGAAAATGATCAAAGAAGGTAAAGTCACATCCATCAACGGAAAAGAGCTTGACATCAAGGGTGACACACTCTGTGTACACGGAGACGGACCGAAGGCACTTGCTTTTGTACAGAGGATCCGTGAGAAATTCACAGAAGAAGGTATTGAGATCAAACACTTATAGAAACTAAATAAAGTACATTCATATGAGAGATAGAATGCCGGATAAATCAAAGGAGATTTAAAACAAGGGATTACTGCGATGATTTGTCCGGCTCTTTTTATATGAAAATGTGTACTTTTTTAGGATAAGAAAGGAAAGGGTGGAAACTATGGCAAAAGAGAAAAAACAGAACAACATAGTAAGAAACATGATGATCGCTCTGGTCGGCGGTCTGGTCGTAGGACTTGGATTCATGCTTCTGAAACAGCAGATGTCTGAGGGAACATGGAACGTGATCAATGCACTTCTGTTCCAGGATATCACAGCAGATCAGGGATTTCATTCCATCGGTCTCTTCTATATTATCGGACAGCTGTTCATGAGGGGATTACAGATGGCGATCGTACCGCTGGTACTTGTATCCTTAAGCCTTGCAATGTGCAGTATTTCCAGCTCTTCCAAGCTGGGAAGAATCGCAGGGCGTACACTGATTGGATTCTTCTGTTTCTATGTAGTAGGCGCATGCATCGCAGGTATCGTTGCATTTGCAATGAAATCTGCAGGCTTCTTCAATGTTAAGCTTCCGGCAGAGGCAGTTACAGAGGCTGCAACACTGGATCAGTTTAACCCGCTTGCAACAATCGTAACAGCAGTTCCGTCCAACATCGGAACCGCATTCAGCAGCAACAACAGTATCCTTGCAGTTGTAGTAGTAGCTATCGTTCTCGGACTTTGCATGAACGCACTTGGTGACAAGGTGGATCCTCTGAAAAAAGTTCTTGAAAATTTCAGCGATATCATCAACCTGTACCTTACATTCCTGATCAATAAGGTTGGTCCTGTTGCAATCTTCTGCCTGATCTCCCGTACATTCGCAATTTACGGAGCAGAGTATCTGGCACCTGCAGCTGCTTATATTGTAGGTGCAATGCTGACACTGTTTGTACTTGTAGTTACGATTTACCCGATCGGTATCGGTCTTACAACAGGCTTAAGCCCGATGAAATTCCTCAAGAAGATCGCTAAGGTCGGTGTATTCGGATTCTCCACAAACTCTTCTGCAGCATGCCTTCCGCTGAACACCAGAACATGCCTTGATGAGCTTGGATGCTCTCAGGAGATCACAAGCTTCGTACTTCCAACAGGTATGACCATCAACATGAACGGAACAACAGTTATGCATATGTTTGCAGTAACCTTTATTGCAACAGCATCCGGAATCGACATCACACCGGCAAACCTGATCACAGTTGCATTCCTTTCCATCTGTGCAGCAATGGGCTGCCCGGCTATCCCGATCGCAGGTACAACTCTGATCGTAACCATCCTTTCCGGTATGGGATGGACATCTGACCTCTGCATGATCGCATATGCACTGGTTGTAGCTATCAACCGTCCGGTTGAGATGGCACTTCTTCCGCTTAACGTAATCGGTGATGCAACAGTCAACGTTATCGTTAACAAGAAAGAGAATGAGCTTGACGTAAACAAATATAACGCGTAAGTAAATATAAAAAGTCTTAATATTATACATACAAATTATTAAATTGACTTAATATTACTACGATGATACCATTTAAGCGTGTAGTTGAGACATCAGCTATACGCTTAAATACTAAATGGACATGCTGTGCAGGCGATTTGCCCATCTGCACAGATGCAGTCCGGAATTTCCAGAGTAAAAAAGCGGGACATCCGCAGAAAAATAAAAGGGTTCAGGAGGAAATGAATATGGAGTACAAGACAGCGAAAAGAATGGAATGCCTTCCGTTTTCCGGTATCCGTGCAGTAATGGAAAAAGCAAACAAAATGCAGCAGGCAGGAGAAAAGATCATTCACCTGGAGATCGGACGTCCGGATTTTGATACACCTGAGAAGATCAAAAAGGCAGCAAACGAGAGCCTTGCAGCAGGACATGTGTTTTACACATCCAACTACGGTATCCCGAAACTGAGAGAGGCCATTGCAAAATGGGAGAACGAGAACCATGGTACAGATTATGAAGCATCTGAAGTTCTTGTAACAGTAGGTGTTGGTGAGGCAACTTTCGCATCCATGGACGCTTTCCTGGATCCCGGCGATGAGATCCTTGTCCCGAACCCGGTATGGCTGAACTACATCCATGTTCCGTCAGCACTTGGAGCAGTACCTGTAACATACAGCCTGAGAGAAGAGAACGATTATCAGATCGACTTTGAGGAGATGGAGTCAAAGATCACTGACAAGACAAAGATGATCGTAGTTGTTAACCCAAGCAACCCGACCGGCGGTGTGTTTTCCAGAGAGACACTTGAGAAATTAAGTGAGATCGCCATCAGACATGACCTTCTTGTGATCGCGGATGAGATCTACAGCCAGCTTGTATACGATGGAACAGAGCATGTAAGCATCGCATCCCTTCCGGGAATGAAAGAGCGTACCATTACATTAGGAGGCTTTTCAAAAGCTTACTCAATGACAGGCTGGAGACTTGGATATATGTGTGCACCGGTTGGAATCATCCAGGCATGCGTACGTGTTCATCAGTATACCGTTACCTGCGCTTCTTCCTTCGTACAGGAAGCAGCACTTACCGCATTAAGTGACTGTGCAGAAGATGTTGAGGCAATGAGAAAGGAATATCAGAGAAGAAAAGATTATGTGGTAAAGGCTCTGAACGAGATCGATGGGATCAGCTGCAATAACCCACATGGCGCTTTTTATATCTTCGTAAATATCAAGAGCCTTGGAATGACTTCCATGGAGGTGGCCGAGTATCTTCTTGACAATGCAAAGATCGCCCTAGTACCTGGCTCCGCATTCGGCTCCGAAGGTGAGGGATACTTAAGAATTTCCTATGCATGCAGCTATGAGGATCTTCAGGAAGCATGTGCAAGGATTAAAAAAGCAGTGGAAGAGCTGAAAAACAAATGATCAGATAAAAAATATCCACCGCTTTTGTGGTAAAAAGCGGTGGATCAAAATCCTGGTATAACTAATATAAGAAGAAACGGTAAAGCAGAAAATGTTCCTGACGGACTTGTGCTTACCGTTTTTTTTATTTCTGCCGTTCCCATACCTGGCCGATCGGGAAGGACGGAGTGGATTCTGCAAGAAAGTCTTCCAGTGCATTTTCAAAAAATTCCACGGCACGTTTGCTGGTGGATTTTGGATATTTATGTTTGATCTTATAGCAAACACGATTTGGCGGCGTGTTTTTCAGTTCACTGATAAAAAGAGGCCGGTAATGGGAAAGCTCCAGGATCACAGACTGTGGTGCGACCATCCAGTTTCCCGGCTTTTTCCAGAGACGGTCCAAAAGCGTGATGGTATCTGCCGCAATGTGAGGCCTGGAAGCAGAGGAAAGCCAGCGGTCATGCCAGATCTGATAATTGTCATCCCAGCTTAAAAACAGCTCCAGGGATGGATCCAGCTCATCGGTATGTATTGCCGGAGCCGGAATCACTGGCTGATCCGATTGTACCAGATAAAGCTTTTCTTCGAAGATTTTCTCTGTTATGATATTCTTGTAATGCAATTTGTGGTAGACAAATCCGATATCAATGCTGTGTTCTCCAAGAAGACCGTAGAGCTCTGAAGAGTGATGGGACTCAATGTTCAGGTCCAGCTTAGTCTGCTCATTTAAGATCCTGTCATACAGTGGTGCGAAAACAGCTACGTTCAGGCTGTCTGTACAGCCGATGGTAAGCAGCAGAGAATCCTGATTGCGCTGCAGCTCCATAGTTTCCTTCCAGAGAGACATCCAGCGTTCTGCAAGGATGATAAAATCTGTTCCCTTGGCAGTCAGTTCCACCTGCTTATGGCCTTTCTGACGGATCACAAGGGGGAAACCCAGTTCGTTCTCCAGAGATGTGAGCCGGTGGCTGACAGTAGGCTGGGAAAGAAAAAGAAGATCCGCTGTACGGGTGATGCTCTTGGTATTTACAATGGTGAGAAAGGTTTCGATTTCAGCAAGGTTCATATGAACAGCTCCTTTTCTTTTGTTTTATCTATAGGGTAGTTTAAGCTTTGATAATATAAAAATTATTTATATTATACAGAGAAATTATTCGTTATTCAATAGTAAGCTTGTATGATATGATAAATACAACTTAAAAAGAAAATCAAAAGAAGAGAGGTTTTCATATGGCATTAGGATGTAGAATCAGAAGAAATTTCGAAAGACCGTCAAAAGAATTAGTGGAAGCTTTCCGCGGTATTCCGGTTGCAAATATTGATGATAACTGTGGAAGGATCGCTGCTGTAGATTCCAGCATTTTCCCTCTGAACCCGAAGGCAAGACTTCTGGGAACTGCATTTACAGTAAATGCACCGGCAGGAGATAACCTTCTGTTCCATAAAGCTCTGGATATGGCTCAGCCGGGAGATGTTATCGTTCTTGCAAACAAAGGAAGCCTGAGCAGAGCACTTTGCGGAGAGATTATGAGCAACTACGCAAAATCCAGAGGAATCGCAGGAATCATCATTGACGGATGTGTTCGTGACAGCTATACATTAAGTCAGATGGATTTCCCTGTATATGCAAAAGGTATCACACCAAACGGACCATACAAAAACGGCCCGGGAGAGATGAACTTCCCGGTATCTTTCGCAGGAATCGTTATCAATCCTGGTGATATCATTGTAGGAGACTCTGACGGACTTCTTGCTATCAGACCGGATGAGCACACGGCAGAGCTTGCAGAGATCGCAAGAAAATACCATGCCGGTGAGGAAAAACAGCTTGAGGGAATCCTGACACGCGGTGAGTGGCCACGTCCATGGGTTGACGAAACTCTCAAAAAAGTCGGATTTGAATTTGTAGACTAACCGAATAAAAGATACATACAGGAAGGTCTGTCACCACGTATGACGGGCCTTTTTGTCAAATTAAGAACGGAGGTAAGCTTAAATGGATGTGAAGTTCCTGATCGCAGGAGACAGAGCAGTTTCCGTTGAATTCGGCAGTGTGATCAGCCTTGAGGTCAATGCCAGGGTGCGTGCACTGGATGAAAAATTAAAAGAATCTCCAATTGAAGGCATGGTGGAAACAGTTCCGACCTATTGTGCACTGATCGTACATTACCGCCCGGAGGTGATCCGTTATTCCAGACTGGTGGAAGAACTGGAGAAGAGAATTGCAGATATGCATGAGGTTTCCACAACAACGAAGAAGGTTGTAAAAGAGATTCCGGTTTATTATGGCGGTGAGACCGGACCGGATCTGGAGTACTGTGCAGAGCTTGAGAATACTACAACAGAGGAAATTATCCGTAAGCATTCTCAGCACGAATATTATGTATACATGCTTGGGTTTGCACCGGGACATCCGTATATGGCCCGATTTGAGGAGCCCTTTAGCTTTAAGAGAAGAACCTCTCCGAGGGTAAAGATCCCTGCAAGATCCATTGTTGTCCAGCTGGCTCTGTCTGATTTTATTCCTTTTGAGCAGCCGTGTGGATGGAATATCATCGGAAGTACACCTCTTGATATTTGTAATTTTGCAAAGGAGGATCCGTTCCTTGTACGTGCCGGTGACTGGGTAAAGCATGTACCTGTCACAAAAACGGAGTATGATCAGATCCGAAGAGACGTGGAAAACGGTACCTATAAAGTGAAAACCTATACGCCACAGGATAACGGTTAAGAACGGAGGTCATGATATGGGAATTACAGTTGAAAACGGCGGGATCCTGACCACTGTTCAGGATGAGGGAAGATTCGGGAACCAGGCATTTGGTGTTTCTACATCCGGTGCCATGGATCCGCGTGCTTTCCATATTGCCAATCTTCTGGTAGGCAATAAAAAAACAGAGGGTGCTCTGGAGATGACTTTTATCGGACCAACCCTTACTTTTACCAGTGATAATATTATTGCGGTGACAGGTGGAGATCTGACACCGATGCTGGATGGACAGCCTTTCCCGATGTATAAAGCTGTTCTTGTAAAAAAAGGCCAGAAGCTGATGTTTGCAGGTGCCAGAAACGGAAGCCGCGGATATATCGCTTTTGCCGGCGGACTGGATATCCCGCTTGTGATGGGAAGTAAGTCCACATTGCTTCGTAACCACATTGGCGGTGTTGAAGGAAGAAAACTGGAAAAGGGTGACAGCATTGAGTTTACTGCTCCGAAGACAGAGCTTCCGAATATGGAACTCCGTCATGTTCCGGCAGAAATCTATCCTTCCGATGAGGTAGTTCTCCGTGTGGTTCTGGGACCTCAGGAGAATGAATTTACGGAAGAAGGTGTTCGTAAATTTTTCTGGTACAGCGGTACCATTACTAATGAGTTTGACCGTATGGGCTGTCGTATCGAGAGAGAGCCGGTAGAGCATGCCGGTGACGGTAATATTAATACAGATGGTATTTCCATGGGATCGATTCAGGTTCCTTTAAACGGACAGCCGATCATTATGCTGGCAGACCGTCAGAGTACAGGTGGTTATCCAAAGATCGGTACTGTGATCACTGTGGATTTTGCCAAGATCGCCCAGGCACGTCCTGGTCAGAAGATACGTTTTGTTGAGGTCAGTCTGGACCTTGCCCAGGATTTGTATATCCGTGAGTTGAATGAAATGGATGCTCTGGATGAACGACTGAATGGAAAACTTTAATCAATATATATCACAAAAATATTTTAAAAGAAAGGTGAGTACGAATATGAAGATTGTTGTATTGGATGGCTACACAGAGAACCCTGGAGATTTAAGCTGGGACGCATTAAAAGAGCTTGGAGAGGTTACTGTTTATGACAGAACTTCCTACGAAGAGTCTCCGCTGATCGCTGAGCGTATCGGCGATGCTGAGATCGTTATTATCAATAAAACTCCGATTTCCAAGGAGACCATCGATAAATGCCCGAACATGAAACTGATCGCTGTTCTGGCTACCGGTTACAATGTTGTTGATTACAACTATGCAAAAGAGAAAAATATTCCGGTTGTGAATGTTCCAACTTATGGTACACAGATTGTTGGCCAGTATGCTCTGGGTCTTCTTCTTGAGATCTGCTCTCACTATGGCCATCATGATGAGACTGTTAAGGCCGGTAAATGGGAGAATAATGATGACTGGTGCTACTGGGATTATCCGATGATCGAGCTTTACGGAAAGACTGCTGGTATCATTGGCCTTGGAAGAATCGGTCAGGCTACTGCTAAGCTGCTTAACGCTCTGGATATGAAGGTTCTTGCTTATGATGCTTATCAGAGTGAGGCTGGTGCTAAGCTTGCAGAGTATGTTTCTCTGGATGAGCTGTTCGCACAGTCTGATGTGATCTTCCTTCACTGCCCGCTTTTCCCGGAGACAGAGGGTATGATCAATAAAGAGAATATTGCGAAGATGAAGGATGGAGTTATCCTTATCAACAACAGCCGTGGTCAGCTGGTTGTTGAGCAGGATCTTGCGGATGCTCTGAACAGTGGCAAGGTTTATGCTGCTGGTCTTGATGTTGTTTCTACTGAGCCGATCAAAGGGGATAACCCGCTTCTTAAGGCTAAGAACTGCATCATCACTCCGCATATTTCCTGGGCTGCGCAGGCTTCCAGACAGAGAATTATGGATATTACGGTTGATAATATCAAGGCTTTTCTGGCTGGTAATACAGTTAACAGAGTTAATAAATAAGTATTTTTCGATGTTTCGATTTCCTATGTATGATGTGTGAGGGAAAGGCGGCTGTCTCGGTTTGGGGTGGCCGTCTTTTTCTGTGCATGGAAGGAGTGTGCGCAGGGTGGAAGGAGCGTACGCTGGGATGGTGGAACGAACGTACGCCGGGGATGTGACATCGGTTCGGGCAGGGCTCCGTCGGCGGATACTGCTAAGGCTCCGTGAATCGGCTAAAATCATTGTGCCAGGGGCTGAACTCGCCTTCGGCTCAAACAGCAGCCCCTGCACAATAACGCCGATTCCCGCAGCCCAAGCAGTATCACACCTCCTCCACAGCAGCCCGAACCGATGCCACATCCCCGGCTGAAACTCCAACCGCAAGGGACGGAAGCGGACGTTTGCGTCCTGTCCTGAATTGTGAAAACGTGGCTGTATCGGCATAACGCCTCACATGCAACACCGAAGAATACAGCAACCAGTTCGGCACAGCGTCCCACGTCCAACACCGAAGCATACAGACAAAAGTCAACACCCTCCCGTCCTCCACAACCAAGAACTCCTTAAAAAAGGCCCAGGGGTGTGCAGAGGGGCGCGGCCTTGTGCCCCTTTGCGGTTTCCTTTTTCACAAAAAAATAGCCCCTACATCTCAAAGATGTAAGAGCTAAATTCGCTGGATGGAGAAGGATTCGAACCTTCGAAGGCGGTGCCAACAGATTTACAGTCTGCCCCCTTTGGCCACTCGGGAATCCATCCGTGAACAACAAATATATTGTACATAACATTTGATAAAATTGCAAGCTTTTTCTCAAAAAAAATAATAATTCCCACAGCATCAGCATTTTTGGTAAAATACTGGACTTACCAAAGGAAATCTGCTATTATGAGTACGGTTGGATATAAAGGACACGGTTTTTCCGTATCCTAATACAGGTTAGGAGGATTTTATCATGTTAGTAAACGCAACAGAAATGCTGAAAAAAGCAAAAGCAGGCCATTATGCAGTTGGTCAGTTCAACATCAACAACCTTGAGTGGACAAAAGCTATCCTTCAGACAGCTCAGGAGCTCAACTCTCCTGTAATCCTTGGTGTTTCCGAGGGTGCCGGTAAATACATGACAGGTTATAAGACAGTTGTAGGTATGGTTAACGGTATGATGGAAGAGCTGAACATCACTGTTCCGGTTGCTCTTCATCTTGACCACGGCAGCTATGATGGATGCCTGAAATGTGTTGAGGCTGGTTTCTCTTCCATTATGTTCGACGGATCTCATTATCCGATCGATGAGAACGTAGCTAAGACTAAAGAGCTGGTTAAGATCGTTGCTGAGCACAACATGTCTCTTGAGGCAGAGGTTGGTTCCATCGGCGGCGAGGAAGACGGTGTTGTTGGTATGGGCGAGTGCGCTGATCCTGAGGAGTGCAAGAGAGTTGCAGATCTCGGAATTAACTTCCTTGCAGCTGGTATCGGTAACATTCACGGAAAATATCCGGCTAACTGGCAGGGCTTAAGCTTTGAGACTCTGGATGCTATTCAGAAACTGACAGGAGATATGCCGCTTGTTCTTCACGGTGGTACAGGTATCCCGGCAGACATGATCAAGAAAGCGATCAGCCTTGGTGTTTCCAAGATCAATGTAAATACAGAGTGCCAGCTTGCATTTGCTGAAGCTACACGTAAATACATTGAAGAGGGCAAAGATCAGCAGGGTAAAGGATATGACCCACGTAAGCTTCTTGCACCTGGAGCAGAAGCAATCAAAGCTACTGTTAAAGAGAAAATGGAGCTTTTCGGATCTGTCAATAAAGCATGATGAATCGAAAATAATATATAAAGGAAATCGGAATAGGAGTGATCCTCTTCCGGTTTCTTTTTTTATAAGAAAATATCAATATTTTCACTATATAAAAAAATCAACACGTTTCTTGATTTTTTTATATAGTGAAAATGACCTCTTCGATTTACAATAACATCAAGTTAATCGAGAAGCTGATTTGAAGCTTATCGGTCAGGAATATGCGAAATGGACGTTTTAAGCATATTCGCGAAACAAATTGAATATCATATAAGGTAAAGGAGAGGTACGATTATGAGAATGAAAAAAGCAACAGCATTTGGTCTTGCAGCTTTAATGGCAGCTACCATGATCCCGGCAGTTCCGGCTATGGCAAAGGGGGATGACAGTGAAGGCTCTGTTTATTATCTGAATTTTAAACCGGAGCAGGCAGATCAGTGGTCAGACCTGGCAAAGAAATACACCGATGAGACTGGTGTACCGGTTACCGTTGTTACAGCTGCTTCCGGAACTTATGAGTCTACTCTGAAATCAGAGATGGCCAAGGATGAGGTTCCGACACTGTTCCAGGTTAACGGACCGGTTGGACTTGCATCCTGGAAAGATTATTGCTATGACCTGAAAGACAGCGATGTTTATAAAAATGTGGAGAGTGACGATTTCGTACTGAAGGATGACAGCGGTGCAGTTGATGGTATCGCCTATGTAATTGAAACATATGGAATTATTTACAACAAAGCGCTTCTTAAGAAATACTGTGAGATGGATGGCGCTGTGATCAAGTCTGCAGATGAGATCAACAATTTTGAGACATTAAAGAAGGTTGCAGATGATATCCAGGCTAAGAAAGATGACCTTGGAGTTGACGGTGCATTTACTTCCGCAGGCTTTGATTCTTCCAGTGACTGGCGCTTCAAGACACACCTTGCAAACCTTCCAATCTATTATGAGTACAAAGAAGACGGAATCACATCCACAGATGCGATCAAAGGAACCTATCTTGATAACTTCAAGAACCTGTTTGACCTTTATATCACAGATTCTACCTGTGAGCCAAGCCTTCTTTCCAGCAAGACTATCGATGATGCAAATGCTGAATTTGGCCTTGGAGAGGCTGTGTTCTATCAGAATGGAACCTGGGCTTATGATAGCATCAAAGATAACGAAGTAGCAGACGAGGATATGGGAATGCTTCCAATCTACATTGGTGTAGATGGTGAAGAGGACCAGGGACTTTGCACAGGCAGTGAGAACTACTGGTGCGTAAATAAAAAAGCAGATGAGAAGGATATCCAGGCAACTCTTGATTTCCTCAGTTGGGTTATCACAAGTGATGAAGGAAGAGAATCTATAAGCCAGGAAATGGGATTTACAACACCATTCAAGACCTTTGATGAGAATTATGAGTCTACAAATCCGCTTGTAAAAGCAGCCAATGAATATGTAAAAGCTGGTAAAACTCCGGTTTCATGGAACTTCACAACCATGCCTTCTGAAGAGTGGAAAAACCAGGTCGGCAGTGCAATGCTTGAGTATGCACAGGGTACCGGCGAGTGGGATGCTGTGAAAACTGCATTTGTTGACGGATGGGCAAAAGAGTACAAAGCAGCAAATGAAGGCTGATAAGTTATAACTGAAACGTGATCACGAAGGGGTGGGCGGTTTCCGCCTGCCTCTTTTAATGAAGAGAGGGTGCGTAAAGTAGGGAAGGATGCATCCTCAGGAGAAAGGAAGAGAAAACATGCAGAATAAGATGATGAAAAAGTATTTTCCGGTTTTTGTCCTGCCTACCCTGCTGGCATTTACCATTGGGTTTATCGTTCCCTTTATCATGGGTGTATATCTTTCCTTCTGTAAATTTACCACAGTAACGGATGCAAAATTCGTGGGATTACAGAACTATGTGAAGATTTTTACTGAAGATGGAACCTTTGGACATGCATTATGGTACACCACCGCATTTACGGTTGTATCAGTAGTTCTGATCAATGTGATCGGTTTTGCAGTTGCGTTGCTTCTGACCAAGAAGATCAAAGGAACCAATATATTCCGTACCGTATTTTTTATGCCAAACCTGATCGGTGGTATCATCCTTGGTTATGTATGGCAGCTTCTGTTAAACGGTCTGCTTCTTCAGATCAATAAAACACTTACATATTCATCTGTTTACGGATTCTGGGGCCTTGTGATCCTGATGTGCTGGCAGCAGATCGGATATATGATGATCATTTACATCGCAGGTATCCAGAATATCCCGGGTGAACTGATCGAGGCTGCACAGATCGATGGTGCGAACAAAGGACAGCTTCTGAAGCATGTGATCATTCCTATGGTCATGCCGTCCATTACCATCTGTACTTTCTTGACACTTACCAACTCCTTCAAGCTTTTTGACCAGAACCTTGCTCTTACAAATGGTGAGCCTTCCAATATGTCAGAAATGCTTGCGCTGAATATTTTCAATACCTTCTATGGACGTACCGGATGGGAAGGTGTAGGACAGGCGAAGGCCGTGATCTTCTTTATACTGGTTGGAGCAATTGCCATGATCCAGAATCGTCTCACAAGAAGTAAGGAGGTACAGCAGTAATGAATAAAAAAGTAAAATTCAGCGGTCTGTGGACTGCGATCCTGAGTGTGGTATCTGTTGCTTATATTTTCCCGATTCTTCTGGTTTTGATCAATTCTTTTAAGAAAAAAGCATACATCAGCCGTTATCCTTTTGCAATCCCAACGGATAAAATGTTCGTAGGTCTGGAAAACTATGTAAATGGTCTTACAAAAACCGGATTTTTCCAGGCATTTGGATGGACATTATTTATCACAGTATTTTCGGTTGCGGTAATTCTGCTCTGTACCTCCATGTGTGCCTGGTACATCAACCGTGTTACCAACACGCTGACAAAAACCATGTACATGCTGTGCCTGTTTTCCATGGTCGTACCATTCCAGATGGTAATGTTTACTCTTTCCAAGATTGCAAACATCCTGAAGTTGAATACTCCGTGGGGACTGATCATCATTTATCTTGGATATGGAGCAGGACTTGCGGTATTTATGTTCAGCGGTTTTGTAAAATCCATTCCGATCGAGATCGAGGAAGCTGCCATGATCGATGGCTGTACCCCGATCCAGACATTTTTTAAAGTGGTTCTTCCGGTTATGAAACCGACCTGTGTAACTGTAGCGATTCTGGAAACCATGTGGATCTGGAATGATTATCTTCTTCCATATCTGGTACTTGATATCAAGAAATATAAAACCATTTCCATTGCCATCCAGTATCTGAAGGGCGGTTACGGAACCATTGATATGGGAGCGATGATGGGCGTTCTTGTCCTTTCCATCATTCCGATCATTGCCTTCTATCTTGCATGCCAGAAATATATCATTGAAGGTGTGGTTGCAGGAGCTGTTAAGGGCTGACAAATTAGTTGAATAATGTTAAAATGAAAGAAAAACGGCCTGCTCTGCGTGCTTTTACGTGGATCAGGCCATATTTGGCGAGGTGAGGAATGTACAGAGTTTTGGTGGTAGATGATGAAAAACTGGAACGTGACGGAATCCGCTTTCTTCTGTCTATGGAGGAGGGAGAGTGGGAAATTTATGAGGCGGCTAATGGCAAGCTGGCATTAAATGAGCTGAGAAAGCATCCGGTGGATCTGATGCTGACAGATATCAAAATGCCGCATATGGATGGTCTGGAGCTTTCAAAAAAAGCAAGAGAGGAATATCCGGATCTGGAAATTATCATTTTCAGCGGTTATGGAGATTTTGCTTTTGCCCAGGAGGCAATCCGCTATGGTGTGACGGATTATGTACTGAAACCGGTGGATCCGGACCGCTTTCATGACACCATACAGAAGATCCAGAAGGAGATCGCATCCCGGAAAAATAAAGAGCAGCAGTCCATAAAAGAAAAGAGCTTTCTTCAGCAGTATTTTCTGTTGGGCTACATTTATTCCGGAGATCAGGAGCGTCTGAAGGAAGCGGAAGGAATTGTGGATTTTTCTGTCTGGGAGCAGTGGCACTGTGCGATACTCATTGAATCCGATGAATCTTTTTTTGATTCTGCCAGTGATGAAGTCCCGCTTGAGATCCAGGAAGAACTTCGCCGGTCTTTTTTTTTCTATCTGAATCTCAATGGCCGCCAGTCCCTGCTTCTTTTTAAAGATGTGTACTGCGACTATACTCTTGTGGCAAAAAATGTCTACAGTATTCTGAAACGACTGCATCCTGTCCGTTTTCATCTGGCTGTAAGCCGACGTTTTGACGGATACCGGGAACTGCCCGGGATCATGGAACAGCTGGAGCAGCAGATGGAAGAGAAATTTTATCATCCGGACATCCATGTCTACACCAGTGAGGAAGAGGAGGAGAAAAATACCGGCGAAGAGGAACAGGATTCCAGACTTATGGAAAAAATCTCAGAAGATATTTCCAGAAAGGATGTGAAGCAGCTGTGGAGCCATTTCCGCAGCCTGGCATCAAAATATCAGTCCAATACCCAGTTTTCGGCCATGTATGTGAAATTTGTTTTTTCCAATGTGATCAGGGAGCTGTTTCAGGAGAATCGTTTTGCCGGAGAGCACAGGCTGGATCTGGAAGTGGATCATCTGTATGGCTGTTCTACCATTCAGGAGATCATTGAGGTTACAGAAAAAAATATCCGTCAGTACGAAGAGTTCCTGGACCGTTCCATGAGCGAATCCAGAGATGAGGTGGCAGCAGTAAAAAATTATATTTACAATCACTATGCGGAAGATCTGAATCTGGAAACACTGGCAGAAAAAGTATATCTTTCTTCTGGCTATCTCAGTTTTATTTTCAAGAAGGAGACGGGGATGAACCTGAATCGTTTTATCCGTGTGTTCCGCATGGAAAAGGCCAAGGAGCTTCTACGCACCACCAACATGAAAGTAGCCATGGTCAGCGAGCAGGTAGGATTTGCCAATTCTTCGTATTTCTGCCGGAGCTTCCGGGAATATTACGGAAGCAGCCCGGAATCCTATCGGAAAGGAAACAATGAGGATGAAGAGGCTTCTGAAGAAGTATAATGATATGAAATACCGGTACAAGCTGACAAATCTTCTTGTGTTGGTATCCCTGGTGCCGATGACTGTGTTGGCACTGTACAGTCACAGTCGCATGAGTAGTCTTGTCCGGAAAAATGAGATGGAGGATATGTACTCCATTCTGGAGCAGACCAGGGAAAACATTGACGGGCAGATCGAAATTTATGCCAGTCTTTTGAATTATCTTACCTATTCTCCCGAAATCCAGGAGGTGATCTTCAACAAAGATATGGATCGTTATACTGCATATGAACAGTATACGGAAGTTGTGGATCCGCTGCTGACAGTGCCTAAATCCTACCACGAAGCAATTCTGGGAATACAGCTTTTTGCAGAAAGCATTCCCGTGCGCCATGAATATACCTTGGCTCCGCTTTCAGAGGTGGATGGGGAATGGTGGAGTGACAAATTAAATAATACCGTGACGGTTCAGTGGATCGTGGACCGGGATAATCGTCAGATTGCGGCAGTCAGGGAAATATATGATGGCAAGAACAAGGAGGCTGTGCTCTGTATTTCGCTGGATTACGGAAAAGTATTCCAGCCTCTGGCCAATATTATCGAACGGAATTCCGGAGGCTTTGTGGTGGATGATCAGCAAAATATCGTCTATCATGGAGAAAATCTGGCGGCCAGTGATATTTCCGCACAGAAAGAAACCGCAAAAAAGCTGGATCGTCTGAGGGAAGAATATACCTATGTCAGCAGCAGCGGACATGAAACAAGGTGGACCTATTATTTTTACAAACCTCCGGCTGTGATTGAGAGCTCGGTTTCAAAAGTATTGATCAGTGAGATCCCACTGATCGGCTTCTGTGTTGTGATCATCATTGTGCTGGGAATGACGTTTTCCAAGCTGTTTACCAGAAAGATTGAGCAGCTTACCAGAAATATGGAACAGGTGAACCAGGGAAGCCGTGAAGTTACGGTTTACAGTGATTCCGGAGATGAGGTAGGACAGCTGGTGAGAAGCTTTCACCATATGATGGATGAAATTAATCGACTGATCGAAGAAGTATATGAAAATAAGATCGCTCTGAAGGAATTTGAACTGAAAGCGCTGACTGCCCAGATCAATCCCCATTTTCTTTATAATTCTCTTTCTATTATAAACTGGATGGCGATTAAGAGCCGTCAGAAGGAGATCAGCCGTGTGACACTGGCATTATCTACATTTTACCGGACTGCGCTCAGTAAGGGAGCAGATATGGTGACTGTGGAAACCTGTATTCGGAATATCGAAGCTTATCTGGAAATCCAGCTTATCATGCATGACAATGATTTTAAGGTGGAGTGGAGTATCGATCCGTCTGTGCAGCAGGAGCTGGTTCCGAAGCTTGCCCTGCAGCCCATCGTTGAGAATGCTCTGGAGCATGGCCTGGATGTGAAGGAGGAAGGGGAAAAGCTTCTGAAACTTTATTTCTTTGAAGAGAATGGGGATGTAGTGATTCGGGTTGAAGATAACGGAATAGGGATGGAGCAGGAGCAGGCAGAAAAGTTGCTCACATATCAGGCAAAAGGCTATGGCCTTAAAAATGTCAATGACCGTATGTGTATTTTATATGGAGAGAAATATGCCATCCGGATCTTGAGCAAGGTAGGTGAGGGGACAAGCGTTGATATGAGAATCCCGAAAGAGGTAAAAAAAGATGAGACTTAGTCTGGGAAAAACAGTGGTATTTCTGAGTACGATACTGAGCCTGGCACTTTTGACGGGGTGTTCTTTAAAAACTACGGAAATGGAAAAAGCAGATATAGATGTTCTGTCCGAAAAGAGCAGTAAGAGCTGGGAACAGGCAGAAACCTCGCCTCTGGGGAAATATCCGGAGCTTGTAACTTATACTCTGGGACAGATGAAAGGGGCTAATAATTCTAATCTTCCGGACGGGCAGACCTATGAGGACAATGCATATACCCGGTATCTGAAAAAGACACTGAATATTCAGAATAAGAATGTTTTTATGGAGAGTGAGGAGCGGTATGACGAAGCCCTGAACATCCTGGTCAAAGATCGGAATCTTCCGGATATTTTTCTGGTGTCGGACAGGGAAACTCTGGAAGAGCTGGTTGAAAATGATCTTATCGAGGATCTGACGGAAGTATACAAAAACTGCGCTTCCGATAAAATAAAGGAAATGTATGAGAGCTATGGAGAGGAACTTTTGGCATCCGGAACTTTTGACGGAAAACTGTATGCACTTCCGGAGACTGCCATTGATGATGGGTCGCAGCTTTTATGGCTGAGACGTGACTGGATGGAACAGCTGGGATTGAAAGAACCGAAGACACTGGAAGAGGCTTTTTCAGTGATCCGTGCATTTCAGGAAAACCGGATGGGTGCAGAGGATGGTGAAGATCCTGTGGGACTTGTCTGTGATCCGGAACTTGTGGGCACGGTCAGCACCAGCTATTCGGTGGACCCTGTGTTTGAAAAGTTCGGGGCGTATCCGCAGCAGTGGATTGAAAATGCAGATGGAGAAATTGTCTATGGATCGCTGACGGAGGAGACAAAGGAGGCTTTGGGGTATCTCAGAGAGCTTTACAGGCAGGGAATACTGGATCCGGATTTTGCTTTACGTGCACAGAATAATATCCGTGATCTTGTGGTGAATGGAAAATGCGGAGCGTTTTTCGGACTCTGGTGGACTCCGAATAATCCTCTTATGGATGAGTATAGGAAGAACAAAGAGGCGGACTGGGAACCGTATTATCTGACTGCGGATGTAAAGCGGACTGTGGAGGTATACTCTACGTTTCGAGATAATAAATATGTAGTTGTGCGTAAAGGGTATGAGCATCCGGAGATCGCAATGAAGATTTTGAATGTGTTGTTCGACTATTCCAGATATGAAGCGGAGGATGCAGATGAGATGAATACTTATTTTGCCTTGAATGTGGATCCTACGGCGCGTCCGCTAATGATCAATGTGGACTATAATGAGGCTACTTATATGGTGACAAAGCATATCCGTGAGGTTCTTTACAGTCCGGGCAATGAGAAGACCAGGGAGGATCTCAGTGCCATTGAGGCGTCTTATTTTGATGCGTGTAAGGAATATCTTGAGGCGGAGGTGCCTTCGGTGGAGGCCTGGGCGGCGTATAAGTCCAGGATTTCGGCGGTGGGGCTTCTGGTGGATGCGAATTATCGTGCTCCGGAGAAAAAGTTTCTGGGGGATGGTGACGGGGAGATTCCTCAGACTTTGCGTTTGCTGGAGAAGAATGCATTTATCCAGATTATTATGGGGAGGATGCCTGTGAGCTCTTTTGACTCTTTTGTGGAAGATTGGTATCGTAAGGGTGGAGACAGTCTTACGGAGCGGGTCCGGGAAGGGCTTGTGGATTCGTGAGGTGGATGTATAGAGGGACAAAGGAAGCATCGGTCTGAGGGTGGATGCTGTCGGGAGTTTGTGGGGCGGATGTATAGAGGGACGCCAGAGGAAGGTGGCATCGGTCCGTGGGTGGATGCTGTCGGGAGTTTGAGAGGCGGATGTATAGAGGGACGCCAGAGGAAGGTGGCATCGGTCCGTGGGTGGATGCTGTCGGGAGTTTGAGAGGCGGATGTATAGAGGGACGCCAGAGGAAAGTGGCACCGGTCCGTGGGTGGATGCTGTCGGGAGTTTGAGAGGCGGATGTATAGAGGGACGCCAGAAGAAGGTGGCATCGGTCCGGGCAGGGACTCCGTCGGGGGATACTACTAGGGCTCCGTGAGACGGCTAAAAGCATTGCGGCAGGGCCAGAACTCGCCTTCGGCTCAGACAGCAGACCCTGCCGCAATAACGCCGTCTCCCGCAGCCCAAGTAGTAATCACCCCTCCTCCGCAGCAGCCCGGCCCGATGCCACCTTCCTCTGGCTGACGCTTCCAGCCGACAGGAAAAAAACAGAACAGGTGACGGAAGCGGACTGGGCGTCCTGTCCTGAAATGCCAGATTGGTACAGAATATTCCTGCAAATATCGAAGAATCTCCAGAACCAGATTGGCGCAGCGTACCATTGTAAGTACCGAAGAATCCAGAAACGAGATCGGCCCAACGTACCACTATAAGTATCGAAGAATACAGGGACGAGATTGGCATAGCGTATCACCATAAATATTGAAGAATCCAGAAACGAGATCGGCCCAACGTACCACCATAAATATCGAAGAATCCAGGAACCAGGTCGGCACAACGTTCCACTCTGAGTACCGCAGCATACAGAAAAAAGTCAACAACGCAGCACACACAACAACGAAGAACTCCTTCCGTGCCCAACGGGGTGGGAGCGCGAGGGAGGGCGTTCGGGCTACGGAACTCTGAGATTGCCTTCCCTCGCACTTACCGCATTGAAAATGCGACCGGCGTAGCGCACTCAGCGAAGAGATTTATAAAAAAACATATTTAAAATAATAAACAGGGAGATAAAAGGATAATAAAAGGAAAGAAATTACCCCTTTAAGATAAATTTCCAGGAAAATCTAAAAAAATTGAATTTTATGGTTGACAAGCATAAAACCCTATGGTAATATAATTGAGCTGTCGCAAATAATTGTTTTTAAAAAGCAAACAATTAAAAAGAATTTCAGAAAAAAGAAATTCCTTATTGACAAAAGACAGAAGATATGATAAAGTATCCAAGTCGTCAACGAAGCGACAACAAAATCTTAACTCAAAAATGTTTGAAAAAAACTTAAAAAAGTGCTTGACAAACAAAAAGAGATGAGATAAAATAAACGAGCTGTCTGAGA